>JAKBTA010000078.1 GCA_021844645.1 Nitrospirota bacterium | reverse complement strand
TGCGATACCTTCCCAAAAAGTTTGCACAGTACTATTGCCATACCTATGTGGATGACAAACCCATCAGCCATCATTCCCCCAAGGAGCTCAAATCTATTGAGGAAAAACTGCACACCTTCTCCATCTTGCCCACCGGAACTGAAGGATTCAGGAAAGCAGAAGTCACCGTTGGTGGAGTCTCAACCCATGACCTCTCCTCAAAAACGATGGAATCAAGAACGGTACCGGGACTTTTCTTTATCGGAGAAGTTGTCGATGTAACAGGCTGGCTCGGTGGATATAATTTTCAGTGGGCATGGTCTTCAGGGCATACCGCCGGCAGATTTGTCTAGGACCCATTTCCGGACGAATCGTCGCCCCTGACAAGAGTCAGCAAAACAACCTCAGGACGAATCCCCAGCCGGACCGGAACACCAAAATATCCGACGCCACCATGAATAAAAAGCTGTTGCAGACGGCCATTCGAGACTCTTCTGAAAATCCCTATATCCAAACGATGAAAAAAGTCTGGCCAGATTCCAGCCGCTCTTAAAAAAACCGATCTGGCCCCCATGTGTATGACCAGCCAGAGTCAGGTCCGCAGGATAAGGAGAAAGGGTCGTCCAGACAACCGGCTGATGCGCCATGACAATAGTGACCCGCGATTGCTCTTGCCGAACCCTTGAAAAAGCCCGTTCGGGATTGGGACCACCATCCGGGGAAATCTCCTTTCCTGCCGGATCGGACAGCCCAACCAGACAAAGTCTGTCTCCATTGATCGAAATGACCCTGCTCTCATTTTCAAGAAGTTCGAATCCTGCAGCGGTGAAGGCTTCCTGAGCCTGTTTTCCACCGACCCACTGCTCATGGTTTCCCATAACAAGAAATCGTCCGTAACGTCCTGTTACACGACCAAAAATTTGTGAAAACAGTGCGATTTCCTCGATCGAATGATCAATCATGTCACCCGTGAAAAGAAGAAGGTCCGGAGAGAGGGAAACGATACTGTCCCGAAGCCTCCTAAGATCCCGAAAAAACATGAATCCACCCACATGAACATCTGAGAGGTGGGCAATTTTCAGACCGATCAGACCATCGGGAAGGTCGGGAATCTTAATCGTTACATGTCTGACAAAGGGACCCTTCAATCGATAAAAAATTGAGACCAGAAGGATGATCAGAAGACCGACAAGGACAACTGGCCACGTTCGTTCGAGCTTAAGACAGGAAATGCATCCGGACGGCACAGTGCCCATCATCTGGAGAAGAAGACCAAGACCGATCTGGCCGGAAATAACGACAGAGAAAAAAAACTGGCCAAAAAAAACGGGAAACAGACGGAACGGTCTCTTCCAGCCGAGACGAAAAGACAGGTTCAACCAGGAAACCATGATGGCAGAAGCTGTCCAGTAAGAGTATACAACGACCGGATTCGAGCCAAGAGACAGAAGGAATCGGCCAACGATCCACTGGCACAGGATATAGAGCAACATCATGATGATGAAGAAAAGTCTAAACCGCATGTCTGGTAATTTCTTTCATCATGTGAAAAAAAACGAGTGTACACTCCATCAGAATACGTGGACTTCTACCGTAAAATAACGGTGTGGATGTGCTTTCATGTCTTCGAGCAGATCGTTCACCCGATCAAGAGTACGATTGAATTTTACCGTCATCTGATCATTATTCAAAAGCTCTCCAGCCACACCTTTCCCCTTGGCCATGTTGCCAAGGAGAATATTCAGGGAGTCAATGCTTTCTCCAAGCGATTTTGCCATTTTCTGGTCGTGTGCCAGCTCACCCAGAGTCCCCTTCGGATCATTTGCGGAGCGGATGAGCTGGTCAAGATGATCGATGCTTGCAGAGAGTTTTCTTGCCATTTCCGGTGAGTTCAAAAGCTGGGGGATCGTCCCTGTTCCGGTCCTCATGTTCTGTGTGATGGCATTGAGGTTTCTGGCCGAAGAATCAAGGTCCTGGTAAAGCGACTTGCTTGTCACCAGGGAACCGATCGTCCCTTCTCCCGAGTTAAGCCCCGCAATCAGGCGATTGAGTTCGAACGATAGATCATTGAGGCTCTTTACCAGATGATTGCCCTTGCCCAGAACTGATTCAAGAGTCTGTGTCCCGGACCCCATCAGTGGAATGGCAGGATTCAGGGGGCCTTTTGAAAGATCTCCAGGAATCAGCTCGAGAAACTTGATCCCCATCAATCCCTGCGTCTCGATCCTCGCAGTTGCCTCTTCAGAAAGGTCCGAAAGACGAGTCGCGTCAAGCCTCAATCCAACCTGGACAAATCGCTCCCCCTTGATTCGAACCAGATGAATTTCCTTCACAAACCCGCTTGTGATTCCTGCAAGGCGCACAGGGGCACCGACAGTCAATCCTCTCACATCCTTGAAAAGGACAATCAGGCGGACCTGTTTTGAGAAAATCTCATGAACCTTGCCATAAGTCACGATGGCGAGAATCCCCAGAAGAAAACTCACTCCAACAATGATCCCCACACGCATTTCAGAAAATTTTACGTTAACGCTTCTTTTCATGGCCATGAATCGCCCCATCCCCCAATGACCAGTCAACCCTCAAACATCTATCAATATTCATATTGCCAGAAAGGTCCTGACGAAAGGATCGGTACTTTTCGAAATAGCATCCCGGTCACCTGTTACCACAAGCGTCCCATCTTTCACAAAAGTAAAAAGATCCCCGACACGAAAGGCGTCCTGCAAATCATGCGTCACAACAAGACTTGACACCCCGAACTCCTTCTGGACTTGCCTGATCAGGTCACAGATAGACTTTGACGTGAACGGATCAAGCCCGGTCGTAGGCTCATCATAAAGCATGACCAGCGGATCCTGGGGCGCCATGGCCCTTGCAATGGCAACCCTGCGTTTCATCCCCCCGGAAAGCTCTCCCGGATAAAGGTTAATGGCATCAATGAGTCCGACAAAGCTCAAAAGGAGGCGGACACGAGCTTCTATTTCAGAGTCTGTCATATCCGTATGTTCCCATAACCAGAATCCGACATTCTCTCCGACAGTCATCGAGTCAAAAAGGGCTCCCTCCTGAAAAACCATTCCGATGCGCTGGCGGTAGGAGAGAAGTTCATTTTGGGTAAGGCTGTCGACAACAGCACCATTAACAACGATTCTTCCGGAAAAGCAGTGGAGAAGACCAAGAACCCCCTTTAAGAGAGTGGACTTTCCGGAACCGCTCCCCCCCAGGATCACAAGTGTTTTTCCATCGGGGATCTCCAAGGTGATCTCCCTGACGATCACTTTGTCTCCATAGCCCAGGGAAACGTTCTCAAACTCGATCACCCTTCATTTCCCCAAAGATTGAGAAGAAGCTTGCTGATCAGGAAGTTTGCGACAAGAATCCAGACCGCAGCAGCAACGACAGCCCTGGTTGTCGTACGTCCGACCATCGCTGCTCCGCCACCGGCTTTCATCCCATAAAAGCAACCGACTGATGTTAGGATAAAACCAAAAACCAGTGGCTTGACCGCTCCATTCACCATATTGGGCAGAGTGAGCGCTTCTCTCACACCTGACCAATAGAGGGGAGCGGGAATATGCGCTGCGAGAAAAGCAATCACAAGACCGCCAAATATCCCCAGGAAATCTCCAATCACCGACAAAATGGGCATCATGACGATCCCGGAAAGGATTCTCGGCGCCACAATCTGATCAACTGGATCAACCCCCATTACGGACAATGCCTCAATCTGGCTTGTGGCTTGCATCATTCCAACCTCTGAGGCAATTCCGCTTGTCACTCGGGCTGACATCACAAGAGAAGCCATCACCGGCCCCATATCCCGCACAATCGATGTCGCGACAACCTTGCCCAAAAGAGCTTTTGCTCCATATGGCGCCATGACGACCTCGAACTGTAATGCCATATCCAATCCAGCAAAAAGACTGGCCAGGAATACGATGGGGACAGAACCGACACCAATGCGATCCATCTGGATCAGGACTTCCCTGCTTCTGAAATTCGTAACGCAATAGCGTGCTGCATGGTAAACCATCAAGCTGAAGGACTGAATGGATTCTAGAAGATCAAGCAACATTCTGGAAATTCCTGAAGCCACTGGTCATTTCGGAGAAAACTCCCTTAGCTGATCAATAAGATGATCCAAGTCAGCATTATTCTTTTCGGGCGGAAAATCCATTTCAGACAAACGTCTGATCACTCGAAGGTTCAGGGCATCCTCCGGGGTTCCTTCTTTTTTGGGGGTTTCAAGAACCAGAGGGATATCAGAAAAACGCTGATCGTGAAGCAACCGCCAGAAAAACCATGGACCAATATGTCCAATGCCAATATGGGTATGACGGTCTCTTGAAGAACCAAGTCCTGCATACGCATCATTTAAATGAAAGGCATCCGCCTTGCCTCTTGGCGCAATATCGAGGAACCTTGAAATTGTTTCAGAGTACCCTGACTCATTTCTTATTTCATAACCACTCGCCAAAAGATGGCAGGAGTCAAGACAAATTCCCATTTTCTCCGAATGTCCGACAAGCTCCAAAATCCGCCCAATCTCTTGAGGATTTCTTCCGAGAGTATGTCCTGCACCGGCCGTGTTTTCAATCAGGAGTCTTGTCGTTCCGGAACAACCTTTTTCAATAACAGACAAAATCACCTCTGAAGCTCTTTCAAGAGCTTCACCCACAGGCTCCCCACCGGTTGATCCCGGATGCAGAACCAGCCCTGTTGCTCCAAGCCTGTTGGCAAGCTCCCATTCCAGATTGAGCGCAATGGAAGATTTCAAGACAAGATCAGGTCTGGAAGAGGCGATATTGATCAAATAGCTGGCATGAATAAGAAAAGGAGCTCCTGAGAGCTCCCTGAGACATCTTTCCCGAAAATCTTCCACCTCTTCATCTGTAAACTCCGGAAAGTCCCATGTCCTTGAAGAATGGGTAAAGATCTGGAAGGACGCACATGAAAGGCGGGAAGCTCTTGAAACAGACTCTCCTATTCCACCAGCAATGGAAACATGAACACCAGCCATTACCATAAAATTGTCCTTATGATGATGTCTATCCTTTGGCAAAAGTCAAAAAAAAGGAGGAAAAGAATTCCCCCCTCAAAAAAAACCCGCAAAATAACCTCAGCAGCCTAATGGGCCACAGAAGGATGCCCCGCCGTGGGATGCATCCCCTGGTGCATCATCATTTGTTGCAAAAGTTTCTTGACCTTTGAAAACTGGTCGTCTGTCAAAATCTTGTGAGCTTCAGCCAACATTTCGATCCGGGCTGTCATGATATTTTTCTTGTGCTTCAAAACTCTGGCGATATCCTTTTTGAGCTCAGCTGTATTGATTTCTTTCTGCATGAGAAGCTGCATTCCTTCCCGATGGATCAGCTTGATTCGTGCGTCTTCTGTCGTTTTCAACTTCTGAAACTTCATGTTAAGCTTCTGAAGGCTTGAGATCTGCGCTGGAGACAAGCCAAGCTGTTCCTTGTTCATCAGATAAAAGCCCACCGGACCACCTTGTACTGGGGAGGCAGTTGCTATAGTGCCACAGGCAAAGAAAACAGCAAAAATGGCTGTCAAAAACACCGGAACATGACCACTGCAAGTGCGCATTGAAATTCTCCCGAATACCCGCAAAAAACTTTAAACAAAGCCCCCTTACAGGCTCACTTCTCCATGATTTGAGGCTATCACAGACCTTGGGGCTTGTCGAGATCTTGACATCCTCCCGCTGCTCAACCTGCGAAACGGTCGTAGAAGGGGCTTTCCAGGATCCACCTCCGGTGCCCCGGACGTATTTTGTCTCACAAAGCGCTTGATATTGTTTGTCGTCAGTATCCCGGTCATGGGTTTTCCAAGAGACGGGAGAACTCCACGAGTTCTCCGACAGGAAAAGGGCCTGAGATACTTTTCGAAACCTTGCAAAAGATGGAACGTTCCTTATTTCCTGATTTCCTGTCTTCAGGCGAAATGCCAGCATCCGAATCCGGTCTCAGGCGTTACCAACAGACTTTCCATGCTTACAGAATACGCCA
>JAKBTA010000013.1 GCA_021844645.1 Nitrospirota bacterium | reverse complement strand
AAGGATCTCTTCGGCCTGTCCGAATCAAAGCGGCCTTCAGAAGCGGGACGTCCTCCCTCTCTTGGACGCTCGGACCTTTCTCTCGATTGAAAACGATCGCCGGAGGACCTGTTCGGTCTGTCGGAAAAGGATCTCTTTGGCCTATCCGAATCAAAGCGGCCTTCAGAAGCGGGACGTCCTCCCTCTCTTGGACGCTCGGACCTTTCCCTCGATTGAAAACGATCGCCGGAGGACCTGCCCGGAGACGATCTTCTCGCATCGCGGTGTTGGTTATCTTCGGACTGAACTGGTTCCATTTCCAGAGAAGAGTGCTTTGAGGATGACAAGGGATCTTCTATTTCAATAATGGCGGCTGTAGGAGGTGTCCGTTGATTCCGTTCCTCAATATATTTTGACCTTCCATTGGGTTCTGATCTGGATTCGCGACCTCTTTGCTGGCCTTGGAGTCTGGCATTGTTCTCCCGGGAGGATTTCTGTGAGTAAGGTTGTTCGGGGTTCAGAAGCTGTTTGATTTCATCAGGCGATACAACCCTGAATTCTCCCGGTTCAAGGCCTTTGAGGTCGAGATTGCCAAAGGAAATTCTGGTAAGTTTGAGAACGAAATAATTGAACGTTTCAAAAATTCTGCGGACTTCCCTGTTTCTGCCCTCAGTAAGGGTGATCCTGTACCATGCATTGGTTTCGGTCGTTCTTTCGTGCTCGACTTCTATCGGTGCGACCGGATGCCCGTCAAGCCGGACCTTACCAAGCCGGATAAGATCAAGGTGCCTGGGGTCGACCCCGCCTTGTATCTTCACCAGATAGGTTCTGGGTATCGCAAATCTTGGATGAAGGATTCGTTGCGAGAGGTCTCCGTTATTGGTCAGAAGCAGAACGCCCTCGGTCTGAAAATCAAGCCTGCCAATATGCAAAAGGGGAGAGATATTGGGGAAGAAGTCCTTAAGAGTTGGTTTTCCGTCGGGGTCAAAGACTGCAGATATGACGCCCTTGGGTTTGTAGAAGAGAAACAGGAATGTTTCCTTCTCCCTTGGGAGCATCCTGCCCTCAACAACTACAACATCTCTTTGAGGGTCGACCTTTGTTCCTGGAGTGGTTTCCACCTTTCCATTGACCGTGACGAGCCCACCTGCAATCAGTTCCTCGGCATTTCTTCGGGAGGTGATTCCTCGGTGAGCCAGAAGCTTTTGAAGTCTGACCTCCCCAGACAAGGTCGTTGCATATTCGGTGTCAGATTTGTTGCTTGTGGTTTTTTTCTGGTAATCATCCTGATCAGACATGGTGTTTCAACCGTTCTATTCCCATTCAATTGTGCTGGGAGGTTTGGGGGATATATCGTGAACGACTCGGTTAATCCCTCTGACTTCGGAAATGATCCGGTGTGAGATTCGGCAGAGAAGGGTATGTGGGATTTCACCGATATCGGCTGTCATGCCGTCGACGCTTGTGACCGTCCGCACGGCAATCGCATTCTCATAAGTTCTTTGATCGCCCATGACTCCAACAGAGTGAACAGGAAGAAGAACTGCAAAATATTGCCACAGGGTCTTTCCGGTATCCGTACCATCAAGCTCTTCGCGGACAATCCGGTCAGCTTCACGAACCATTCGGATGCGTTCGGGGGTGATGGATCCCAGAATACGGATGGCAAGTCCAGGGCCGGGAAAAGGTTGGCGATGGACAAAATGGTCTGGCAATCCCAGCTCTTTTCCGATGATACGCACTTCATCCTTGAACAGTTCCCTGAGCGGTTCAACGAGAGAAAAAGGCATCCTTTTGGGAAGTCCTCCCACGTTGTGGTGGCTTTTGATGACGCTGGAGGAGCCTTTGCTGGAAACGCTTTCTATAACATCAGGGTAAAGTGTTCCCTGCGCCAGAAACTTTGGCATTCCCAACTGCTTTGCTTCTTTTTGGAAAACATGAATAAACGTTCGTCCAATCAGTTTTCTCTTCCTCTCAGGGTCTTTTACTCCGGACAGACGTTTAAGAAAGAGATCTGAACTGTGGGAGACAACCAAAGGGAGTTTTAGTGACTGAAGGTCTTTGATGATTGCCTGTGTCTCTCCGTCACGCATCAATCCATTGTCAACGTAGACTGCCGTGAACTGTCTCCCAACTGCCCGATGGCAAAGAAGGGCTGTGACTGTTGAGTCTATCCCTCCAGATAGAGCACAAATCAGGTGATCTTTCTGAACCGTTTCCCGAATTTCCTCGATCTTTCTGTCAATGTATCCTGTCAGAGACCAATTTGGAGTAATTTTTGCAATTTTTTTAAGAAAGGATTGTAGAAACTCAATTCCATTCCGGGTTTGGGTTACTTCGGGATGAAATTGCACCCCAAACAGTTTTTCTTTTTCATTTTCCATTGCTGCATAAGGGGTTGTTTTTGTATGTCCTGTCGAGACAAATCCGGGAGGGAGATGGAGAATGCTGTCTCCATGGCTCATAAGAACCGGATCACCATCGGGAAAAACTGACCATATGGGAGAAATCTTCTTTTCGCGATGAAATCCCGTTACACCGTATTCCCTAACATCTGAAGGGACTACCTTTCCTCCAAGAAGTTTTGCCATAAGCTGCATTCCATAACAAATCCCAAGAACCGGGACCCCAAGACTGAAAATTTCGGCAGGGACTGAAGGTGCATCCGGCTCAAAGACAGAGGATGGGCCCCCGGAAAGAATGATCGCAAGAGGCTCCATTTTCCTGACCTGGGTGATTGATGTTGTAAAGGGATGGATCTCAGAGTAGATCCCCATTTCCCTTACCCTTCGTGCGATATTCTGTGTCAGTTGGGAGCCGAAGTCCAGAATCACGACAGGCCGGGGTATTGAATGACTGGTCACTTGCAAATTCTCCGATTGAAAGCGGGAAGTGTTGTTTTTTGGATGAAAAGAGTTGGAGAGTCAGCTTTCGTCCCATTCTCGCCGGTAGTTGGGAGCTTCTTTTGTGACGATGACATCATGAACATGGCTTTCCCTGAGGCCGGAGGAGGAGATTCTGACAAAGAAAGCTTTTTCCTGCAGTTCGGAAATTGTCTTGCATCCGCAATACCCCATTCCGGATCTGAGGCCGCCTGCAAGCTGATAGACCATATCCGCCAGTCTTCCCTTATGGGGAACTCTTCCCTCAATTCCTTCTGGAACAAGTTTTTTGGCGCCGGCCTGACCGTATCTGTCTGCGCCTCCCCGCTCCATGGCACCGATCGATCCCATTCCACGGTAAGTTTTGTAAGATCTTCCCTGAAAGAGAACTGTTTCTCCCGGAGACTCTTCTGTTCCGGCAAAAAGTGATCCCAGCATGACAGCTGTCGCACCTGCGGCAAGTGCTTTTGTGATATCGCCAGAATATTTGATTCCGCCATCAGCAATAACCGGGACGGCATGTTGTTTGGCGACCTTGCTGACATTTGAAATGGCGGTCAGCTGGGGAACTCCTGCGCCTGCAACGATTCTTGTCGTACAGATCGATCCTGGTCCAACCCCGACCTTTAGGACGTTTGCACCGGCCTTGATCAATGTCTCTGCGGCTTCGCCCGTGGCAATGTTCCCGGCCATGATCGGTAGGTCCGGATGGTTTTTTCGGATCTCGCGAATCATCTCCACAACGGCTTTGGAATGGCCATGGGCTGTATCGATGACCAGAATGTCAACCTGAGCTTTGACGAGTAATTGAGCCCGTTCCACTGCAGCGGCCCCAACACCTACCGCGGCGCCGACAACAAGTCTTCCTTTTGAGTCTTTTGCAGAGTTCGGGTATTTGATCTTTTTCTCAATATCCTTGATCGTGATCAGTCCCTGAAGGTAGCCTTCAGAATCGACAACAGGGAGCTTTTCTATATGATGGAGCTGAAACAGCTCCTTTGCCGAATCAAGGGTCGTTCCAACGGGTACTGTAATCAGATTCCTGCTGGTCATGACTTCCGAGATTTTTTTTGAGGAGCCGGTCTCGAACCTCAGATCCCGGTTGGTGACAATCCCGACGAGTTTCCTGTTTTTTATAACCGGGATTCCGGAGATGCGAAAGGTACTCATGATTCCGAACGCTTCCCCGACGGTCTGGTCCGGTCCGATTGTAATAGGGTCAGTGATCATCCCTGACTCGGATTTTTTGACCTTGTCGACTTCATGAGCCTGATCTTCTGCGGACATGGCCCGATGAATGATTCCCATTCCTCCTTCACGGGCAAGGGCAATTGCCATTCTGGCCTCTGTTACCGTATCCATTGCGGCTGAGAGGATGGGGAGGTTCAGTGTGATACCGGGAACGATCGTAACGGTTGTATCGACATCACCAGGCATATATTCTGAGTATTGGGGGACGAGAATAACATCATCAAAGGTTAGACCAGTCGGGACGGGTTCTTGCAGCATGCTGACCTCTCTTTTAAAATTTTATATCTGAGTAATATATTCCTTTTTGAATGGATGGGTCAAATATTTCTGTCGGGACAGTCTGTCACTGGCAATGGTGCTATTGGTCGCGAAATACAATGGGCTTTGCCTGGGGATGGGGAAAGAAGAGGAGTCTCTGCCGACTATTGTGGATGTCGGACTACCTCAAGGCTGGAGAGTGCCAGTCCTCGATGAGGCCTCGTCTGACCATTTTTGCAAAAAGGCTGGCTGTTCGTCCTGATCTGGATCCCCGTTCAAGAGAAAATTTCTTTGCCATCAGGAATGTTCCCGATAGAGGAGTTTTGGCGGCTGATCGGGACACTTCCCATTCAGTAGTCTCAAAGATCGAAAACTCAGATTCCCATCCTGACGGAATGGTCTCAATCGCTCCCTCTTCAAGGAGCTTGGAGAGAACAATCCGGATATATGTCTTCATATCGGGTTCCCATGTCGAAATCGTCAATCCGAAACGGTCTGAAAGAGCCATGGTTTCATCGATGATCTCAGATGACCTGAGTGCATCCTCCCGGAAAGAATGCCTTTCTTCGATCAGGTGCCGGTGATTCGAAGTCACAATAAGTGCCACATGGGGCGGAAACTCCATGATGCCTCCGTCAAGAATTCCGCGGAATGTATGCAGGAGGGGATCCCCGTCCCTGAAATACAGGTCGTCGATCAGGATGATCGACGGAGCTGTTGTCTCGGAGAGGACGTCAATAAGTGGAACAATATCGTGAATGCCTTCCCTTGCGATCTGGACCAGATGACAAGGTGCGCTATGAGCGGGGAAAGGAGGTGTGTTCAGTTTTTGCCAGGCAGCAAGGGCAAGAGATGTTTTTCCTGTTCCCCTGAACCCTTCAATCAGTGTTGGCAGTGGGCTGAGTCCGGTTCGTATCCCGAGCAGATTCTGGACGAGTTGCTCGTGCGCTTTTTCCATCCCGACCAGATGTTCTGGAGAGATGATCCTGGGGTGGTGGATCGGATACAGGACGGAGTTTCCCCCAGGTTCTGACAACAGGCGGAAAACAAGCCC
The DNA here is from genome assembly GCA_021844645.1 of Nitrospirota bacterium. The sequence goes on along the minus strand of JAKBTA010000013.1, from coordinate 18,424 downwards.
TTCCCGGGAAAGAGCTCCTACGGCTGCTTGTCGGTCAAGCATCTATAGCAACGGATCGCATGTCCCGCTCCCTGGTTCGATGGAGGAGGTGTCTTCTGTAAAATCGAATTTTCTGAACAAAAGGAGGTCGTACAGCCGGCCAGCCTCGATCCTGATGGAGGGGGATTCAAGCAGAAACTGTTTTTCCGTCGGGGTGAATGGAAGAAATGCCGACCAGTGATGTATCAGTGATTCCTGGTCAAGGTTTGATTCCTTGATCCATGAAAGTTCCCTGTCCAGATCAAGAGTTTCAACCATTTCATCGACAACATTGGTCAGACGTTCAAACAGGGCAGGAGAAAGGATGTCCTCGGAGGGTTCCTCCCTTGTCTCAATCAGTCCGGTGCGGAATGGTTCCGAGGGAATCTCCGAAATCAGGTCAAAGGATGAAATGCCCAAAAGCGTAATATAGTAGCGACCGTCAGGAAGCTGGTTGTGCTGGATGATTCTTCCAAGACATCCGACTGGTTCAACCGGAGGATTTTGATCATACTGATTCTCCCAGCCGTCTTTTAAAAACAGCATCCCGATGAGACCATCGGCCGAAATCGCCTCAGCAATCATGGCGCGGTAACGCGGCTCAAAAATATGAAGGGGCCTCAGTGTTTTGGGAAAAAGGACAACATTGGGCAGTGGAAAGAGGGGTACGGTCATATTCATGGAGTTTCTCCGCATATGAAATCAGTCAGAATTGTCGAATATCCTATCGGTCATGCCGGCCCAAAAGGTGAGCGATCACTTAAATCTTTTCCTAATCCTCCATAAACAGGACGTAACCTGCAGAATTTTTTTTGATAACGCCCTTGGCATCAGGGAAGGCGATTCCAAATAGTGCCAGATTCCCGAACCAGACCGTTATGTCCGGCGAGTAGTTGAATGTCAGGATCTTCCCGGAGACCCTTTCGGACAGATGACTCAATGCCTGGTCCATGTTCGGATACTCCCCGACCTTGACCAGATGGTGGCTCATGACGATTTTATTCTGATAGCTTCGGTCACGCAGGTGATTCTTTCCCCAGATGGTGAAGAAGGTCATTAAGACGACGAGTAATACAACCATTACCTTGATCTGGGCGATCATGATCTTGAGTGCCGCTGTCCATGCATTATCGGCATCTTTTTGTGGCTGGGACAACAAAACCTCCTGTCAGTCGGCTCTTCAAAATGGAAGGCTCGCATGGTTCAGTCTATCACTTACAAAGCTCCTGATGAAATGATAGCCTTTTCTGGAAAGAGTGGACAACTTTTATCTGGAGGACCATTTGGAATACACAATAAGACAGGCAGGTCTATCGGATATCGATACGATTGCCGCTTTTTGGGTCAGGCTGATGGAGGAGGAGGCCCCTCCCTTGTCGGATGCTGGGCCAACCGGGTTTTCAGATTGCAGAAAAGCCCTTATGAACATGTTGCCGGTCAAGGATCGCGTTCATGGCATCATTCTCAGCTATGGGCAGACTCCGGTCGGCTTTTCTCTGGGATATACCTACGAACGACCCTATGGATCCCCAAGACTGGCTGGACAGATTCTCCACTGGTATGTTCTTTCTGAGCACCGGGGCAAAGGGGAGGGGCGCAAGCTTCTGAAATCACTGATGGACTGGATGGTTGGACAGAAAGTGCAGATCCTCGAGGTGATGGCAAAAGATGACCCGTCAAGAAATGCGGCATGGGAGTCCATGGGGTTTTGCGTCACACTGAAAATTCATGGAAAAAAGGTGTAAGGGGGGAATGCTATCCATCCGGCCCGGAGGGCTGGATGGATGCGATCCCCGGTTGGAGCGTTCTATTCGTTAGTCCTCAGGGAGGTCATCGTGGCTGCTTCCCGAACCAAGCGTTCCCTCCCATCGGGCAAGAAGAAATCCCCGGATGAATGTGTCTATCTCTCCGTCAAGAATGTCATTCACCCGGGAGGATTCGAGACCGGTTCGATGATCCTTGATTAACTGGTATGGTTGAAGAACATAGGACCTTATCTGGTGTCCCCAGCCAATTTCCTTTTTATTCTGTGCCCCCGCGATCTTGTCAAGTTCTTCCTTCTGCCTTGTCTTTTCAAGCTCATAAAGTTTTGCCCGGAGGACCTTGAAGGCCATCTCCCTGTTCTGAAGCTGTGATCGCTCGTTCTGGCTCGAGATCACAATCCCGGTGGGCATATGGGTGAGCCTGATAGCGGAAGAAGTTTTATTGACATGCTGACCGCCGGCAGAAGATGCCCGGAAGGTGTCAACTCTGATGTCTTCGTCTCTGATGTCGACAATGATGTCATCGTCTAGTTCCGGGTATACAAAAACCGAGGCAAAAGATGTGTGCCTTCTTTTGTTGGAGTCAAACGGAGATATTCTGACCAGACGATGGATCCCGGCCTCTGAGCTCAGATATCCAAAGGCGTGCTCTCCCTTGATCCTGATGGTTGCACTTTTGATCCCTGCCTCGTCGCCACTTTGGAGATCGATCACTTCAACGGTCATCCCGTGTCGCTCTCCCCAGCGCATGTACATTCGGAGAAGCATCTGGGCCCAGTCTTGTGACTCGGTTCCCCCTGCCCCAGGATGAATGTCGATGAGGGCAGGATTGTCAGACTCTTTGTCGGACAGGATTTCATTGAGCTCAAATTGTTGGACAAATTCTGAAAATGCAGGGGCAACAGCTGAAAGCTCCCTTAAAAACTCGGGATCATCGGAAAGATCGATAAGTGTCTTGATCTCCTCCTCTTTTGCGCAGAGAGAATTGATCTGATCAAGCCTTTTTTCAAGAAGGGCCTTTTCTTTTAGGAGCCTGGTCGCTCTTGAGGAATCTTTCCAGAACTCGGGAGATTGCGTCTGGGATTCGATCTGCTCGAGTTGGCCTTTAATCCTTCCCTGGTCAAAGATGCCTCCGGATCTGGTCCAGTCTTTTTTCATCAGACTGAAACTGTTCCCTGAGTGCCTCAATGGATGTGACTTGTTCGCTCATGCAAATTTCCTTTCAATGGCGGTATTGTTAGACGAAATCTGTTGTTTTTGCCTGGATTGATTGGGACCCGATGAATGTTCACTCCTCCGGATGTCCGGTTGTGTTGCCTATGTTTGCAAGGGCTCTCTATTCTGGAAATCTTGCATAGTTATGGGGATATTGCAAGCGAGCGTCTCAAATCCTGATTGCAAGAAGAAAAAGAAAGATGAGGAGGGAGAGACGAAATATCCACTCTCCGTGCTTCTGGTAAAATGTTGGGTGGCTGTCGAGTGGAACCGTTACCACAATGGACTCTTTTGTAAATCTTCCACTTGTCCGGAGCAGTCTGCCCTCTCCCGATATTGCTCCCGAATACCCGCTGTTGGCAGCTCTCACCATTGGAACACCTTCCTCGACTGCACGCATCATGGTTTGCTGGTAGAGCTGGTGGGATGCCGCCGTTTTTCCATACCAGGCATCATCAGTGATGACAACGAGCATATTTGCTCCATTGAGGACAAGCTGGTGTACAAGAGACGGATACATGGCCTCGTAGCATATGACCGGTCCGACCCGGATACTGCTGCCGTTATTCGCCGACGTGGACCGGTATGGGGCGTTGCTGAATGGGGTAAACAGTTTCTGCTGTTTGCCTGGAACAAGGTCGCCTGCGATCCCGGTTAAGTTTCTGAGCCAGCCGAAGATCGATGGAAAGGGAATGTATTCACCAAACGGGACGAGGTGCATTTTTGTATAGCTTCCGAGCGTTTGTCCTGTTTGGGATCTGATGATGGCATCGTTTGAAAAGGAGTAATCAAAACGATCCTTTCCCCGGACAAGCCCTATTGTTCCGGTAACGAGTGGAACAGGAAGCTCCAGTGCTTTTTTCAGGTCAGAGGCGACGGATCGTGGAGGGGAGTCGATTACGACAGGAACTGCCGTTTCAGGCCAGACAAGGATTTTTGCCCCTTGTGCCAGAGCCTGTTCTGAAAGCTCATGATAGGTTTTGAGAATGTCTTTCAGATATTGGGAGGTCCACTTTTGATCCTGGGGGATATTCCCCTGAATGATTCCGACCTTTATCGAGGGTATTGGGGAACTCCCTGATTTGTTCCCGAGAACCTCTCCTGAAATGAGAAGCGAGGAAATCGTCAGAAAAAGAAAAAAAATGGAAGAAAGGTATTTGGGCTGAACGTCCTTCCAGAGGCGTCCTCCAGAGACTTTTCTGAGAAGAGGCGCAATGCTTTCACAGAAAAGTCCGGAAATGAAAATAGTTGCAAAAGAAATCCCTGTGGCGCCGAGTATCGATACGTCGGGGAGCAGAAGCTTTTCCCCCCAGACTAGGTCTCCAAGGGGGTTGAGCGGAAATCCGGTAAAGAGTTCGGACCTGAGTACCTCCGTGATAACCCAGAGACATGCCCCAAAAAGGGGTAAAATGGCGGCATTGGAGAGGACGGATGATCCTTTTCTTTTCCAAAGGTCGATGCCTGACTGAAAAAAACCTGTAAAAAGTCCCAGATAGGATGAAAGCAGAAAAAGGGAGAGAAACGACAGGGAGAAGGGGAGATGTCCAAAATGTTCAATGGTCGGGACAACCCACCAAAGGCTGGTGATTGCTTCCGCTGTTCCGAATGTCCATCCGAGGAAAAAAGACATTCCCTGACTCCGTTTTTCTGGTAAGAACAGGGGGATGAACACGAGCGGAAGTAATGCAAGAAGCGGCGGAGAGACCCGGTCAGGAATAAAGAAAAGTCCAAGAAGAAAGCCCGACAGCGCAAAAAGCAGAACTTCTCCCCAGTGATTTCCAATGGCTGAAAAAAAAGAAAGCCACCCTCTACGGGAGGACTTTTCCCTATCTGTGGTCAGAGCTTCTCCCAGTGATTTTTGTTGCATCAACAACGGTCATGAGGTATGTCGAGCTGCATCCTTGACTTGTATGTTTTCCGAGGCCGTCCTAATGGGAGGTGTTGGGGTTGAACCCTCCTCCCTGACCTTCGATCCACCAGTTCCCGGGCCAGTTTCCTCCAGGGACGCCACCTGCTGTTGTCGTTCCCTGTGAGGGTGGGGGGGTATAGGCGCCGGATGCCGCAGGGCCACCCAGAAGATGGTGCAGAACCCTGTCCATCGTTCCTTCCGACTGCAGCTGGGAATTTGTCGGGGCCTTCTCAGGTCCGGATCCCATTGGCTCAAGTCCCAGCGGCGTCGGGTTGACCGGAGCCATCTCCTGTCGGATCTTTTGTTTTTCGCTTTGCGCTCGGGAGTGTTTGGTTGATGATGGTGCATCGCCTTGGGCGGCATGGCTTACACCCCCCAGAAAAAGCACCCCGGCGAAAAGGGAAACAATGAAGATGAATGAGACAACGTTCCAGTGGCCGTCAACAGACTTCCTGAACATGGAGTACCTCACTGTTCTACCCAATATGGGGATAACCTCCGAAAAAACGTACCTTCACCCGGACAACCAAAGCCCCCGGCACTGCCATCCCGGAGGGCCTCCATTTACAGATGTATGAATAGTTCCCTTTTCCCCTGTTGTTTTAAGTATACTCCTTTTTGGAGGATGAAGGCGAAAAAAATTCTCACTTCAGTGTGACGGAGGTATGCGTGGGCTTTTCAGTTGATGAGGTCAGTGAAGAGTTTCTCAAGATGGAGGGGACCAAGGGCAGAACCGAACTGGCCGGAATCCTTGGAAATCTTTTCATCCGCTGCGATGAGGAAGAAATATCTCCGCTTGTATATGTCGTGCAGGGACAGCTCTCGCCTCCCTTTCTTGGGGGGCCCATGGGAATGGCTTCAAGGCTTCTGATCCGCTCTCTTTCGGAGGTTAAGACACAGAAGCCGTTTTCTGAACTCTCTCCTGAGGAAGCCAAGCGGATGGAGAAATCCCTTGATGTGATGCTTGCTCATTATGGGGATCCGGGAGCCCTCGCGCAGGAGGTCCTGTCCCGAAACGGACCCTCAAAGCTGTCTTTTCTTGAAGTGTTCAGGATTCTTGAGCGGCTGTCAAGGATGGAAGGGGAAGGTTCGCAACTTGACAAGGTAGGCGAGCTTGCAAGCCTTTTTTCCAGGCTGTCGCCATTGTCGGCCCGTTTTGTTGCGCGATTCGTCATGGGAAAACTGCGTCTTGGGGCCGGTGATTCAACCATTATCGAGGCACTGGCTGTTTCAGGTGGCGGCAGAAATGCAAAAACAATCGTTGAGAAAGCTTATAATATTTGCTCGGATCTTGGTCTTGTTGGGACAAAGATTAAGCAGGGCGGGTTGGAAAGCCTGTCTTCTCTGACTCCTTCTCCCGGCTTTCCGATAAGGGTTGCGTTATGTGAGCGTCTGTCTTCCGGGGAAGAGATCATTGCCAAGATCGGACGATGTGCTATCGAGAGCAAGTATGACGGTTTCAGATGCCAGATCCATATCATTTCCGGAAAGGTCGAAATCTTTTCAAGGAATCTTGATTTGATGACCTCCATGTTTCCGGAGATTGTTCGAGCCACAAAAGAAATTTTTGGTAACCGAAGTGCCATCTTTGAGGGAGAAGCTCTGGGGATTGATCCCGAATCGGGAACATATCAGCCTTTTCAGGTCACGATTACCCGAAAGAGAAAACATAATGTTCTGGAAAAATCCATGGAGATCCCTTTGCGGCTTCTGGTTTTTGACCTGCTCTTCCTTGACGGAGTTTCATGGATGGATCGTCCTTTTATCGAGCGGCGGGCTGAGGTTGAAGCCATCTTTGGGGCAGAACAGTTTGCCATTGAAGACGTGGAGAGACCACCACAGGGAGTTATTGGTTCTTCCCGACTGATTTTTACCGGGGATGCTTCCGAAGTGAATGAGTTTTTTGAGGAAGTGCTTGAAGAGGGCTTCGAGGGGATTATTGCGAAGCGTCTGGACGGAAACTATACTGCGGGATCAAGAAATTTTAACTGGATCAAGCTTAAGAAGAGTTACCAGGGAAAAGTTTCAGATACACTGGATCTCGTTATCATTGGTTACTTTTTGGGAAAGGGGCAAAGGCTCAAGCTGGGTATCGGGGCCATTCTGGCCGCTGTTCGGGATCGCGAGTCCGGGACCTTTCCCTCTATTGCCCGTATTGGATCCGGGTTGACCGAAGAGAAGTGGATGATGCTTGCCGAAATGTTGAGGGAGAGTGTTGTCCCGGATCGTCCTGTGGATGTTGTGAGTGACATTGTTCCCGACTTCTGGGTCCTTCCCAGGTTTGTTGTGACGGTCAGGGCTGATGAAATCAGTCGTTCCACCATGCATGCCTGTGGCAGGGGGGGGGGCATTTTCCTCCGGGGGCCAGATGGAAGGGTATGCCCTTCGCTTTCCCCGGATGGTATCTTTTGTGCGTGCCGATAAAAAGCCGGAAGATGCCACGGAAGTTTCTGAAATTGTCTCCCTGTTTGATTTGCAGAGAAACCTCTCCAGGAGATCGTCAGAGGAAAAGACTTCTTCTCCCCTGGAGTGATTTACGGTAGCAATTAACGAGCAATGACCCTTTTCTGAACAGAGACCTGTTGCAGGGCAGGTCCGGCAACAGGTCTCTCTGGTCAGGCGAGTTGATCTTCTTTTTGCAAGCGATGTTCCTTGTGGCACCAAGATCTCTATCGAGACGTGGTCTTCAAGGAAGGAGAGCCGTGCTTGGTGCTTGTAACCGGATTTGGCGGGATAGACCGGACAGAGGAGGTAGTGGAGATATTTCGTGTGCTTGCCGCAATCCCGGGAGCGCTATCGGCTCCGGCAGCATTTCAGGCGATAAAGCTTCTCAACAGGTCGAGGGCCCGTTTTTCTGATTGGCTCTCCTGGTCATCTCCCGCCACTTTTCTTGCGGAGAATCCCTCGGGATTCTCAAGGGTCTCCCCGGACAGTGCTTTTTCCATGGAATGCATGCCAGGTCACGGAAGAACATGACGACAACCATCCAGCAGAAGAAAGGAGTAGCGCATTTTTCCTGTTTCCCTGGCAGGAAACGTCAAGGAAAGGCATCCTGCGCTAAACACAGATGAAGCCACATGATATTGATACTCTTTTTTTGCAGTTGGCCGGAGCCCTTTCAAGGGGACTCACTCCTGAAATCGTTTTTCGCTCATCCGGAGAGCCCAGGTGGCAGCCGATGACTGATATCTATGAAACCGAAGGCGAGGTTGTCATCAAAATTGAACTTGCCGGGGTCCCGAAGGAAGAGATATCGATTGGAATGGATGGCAACCGGTTACTGGTCAGGGGGGTGCGAAAGGATGAGTCAAAGAGTTATGCACCCCAGAAGAAAAAGAACTATCTTCAGATGGAGATCAACTACGGGGAGTTTGAAAGGGCATTTTTGTTGCCGGAAGGGCTGGACCCACAGAGTGTCCGTGCTGAATACTCTCTTGGTTTTTTGAGAGTCATTGTGAAAAGGCGCCCGCCAAGGCAGATTCTTACGGTTCAGGTCACCGACGGGGAGGAAGTGAAGAATGGTTGAGGAACAGGTCCGGACACCTGGCGAATCCCCTTTGGTCATTTTGCAGGATTCGGTTGTTTTTCCACATATATTGACATCGCTGGCTTTTCATCATCCCATGGATCTGGCCGCGATCGATGATGCGATGAACCGGGAGCCGAAGACACTGATCTGTGTAACGGCCAGAAACTCTGGAAAAGAGGAGGCCGAGAGTACCGGGGATGATTCGACGGGTCATCCTCCGGTGACTCTCGGGGATCTCCATGAAATTGGCACGATGGTTCTTATCCACAAACTCCTCAGAATTCCGGCAGGGGGGGTCGCCATCATGGTCCAGGGGATCCGCAGGGTTAAAATCGATGACATCCTCCAGACAGACCCCGTTCTTCGCGTAAAGGTCCATCCTGCTCCCGAGTCACCCGATCGTTCGGTGGAAACCGAAGCCCTGATGCGCCTGATCCTTGGACAGGTCAAGCAGTTGGCGGGACTTGCTCCCTATCTTCCCGATGAGTTTGAGACAATGGCACTTAATATCGATAACCCACATCACCTTGCCTATCTTGTCGTGACGTTTCTGAAGTTGCCGGTAGATGATCGCCAGAAAATTCTTGAGATTGATTCGGCCGAGGCCAAATTGACCAATCTGTCCACCTACCTGGAAAGAGAAATAGAGCTTCTTGAGCTGGGTGGAAAAATAAAGGCCAAAATTCAGGACGATGTCCAGAAAAGTCAGCGGGATTTTTTCCTTCGCGAACAGGTCAGGGCAATTCAGAAAGAGCTTGGTGATGGTGAGGAGGGTGATGAGGACATCGTCCGTTACCGGGAAAAAATAGCAAAAAGCCAGCTCCCTCCAGAGGTTCTGCGTGAAGTTAACCGGGAACTCGACCGTCTGGTTCGTTCGGGTAACGGACAGTCCCAGGAGGCCGGAGTGATCCGCACATATCTTGATGTTGTTCTTGATCTTCCTTGGGCCAGGACGGCCACTGACCATTTCTCCATCGAAAAGGCCCAGCAAATCCTTGATGAAGATCATTATGGGATCGAAAAGGTAAAGGACAGGATCCTGGATGAGCTGGCGGTTCACCTCCGTGCAAAGGGAAAGAACAGGGGACCGGTTCTGTGCTTTATTGGGCCACCAGGCGTTGGCAAGACAACATTGGGACAGTCCATCGCCCGTGCGATGGGTCGGGCTTTTGTGCGTGTCTCTCTGGGAGGCGTGAGAGATGACTCCGAGATCAGGGGACATCGACGGACCTATGTCGGGGCGATGCCCGGCAGGATTATCCAGGGGATGAGAAAGGCCGGAACACATAATCCTGTTTTCATGCTGGATGAGATCGACAAGCTCGGGGCTGATCAGCGAGGCGATCCAGCCTCGGCCCTTCTGGAAGTCCTTGATGCCTCCCAGAACAAGGATTTTCGGGATCACTACCTTGATCTCCCCTTCGATCTGTCCGAAGTCTTTTTTATTGCGACGGCCAATGTCTTTCAGACTATTCCTCCCCCGTTGCTTGACCGGATGGAAATCATCAGGCTTGCCGGCTACACATGGGAGGAGAAGAGGCATATTGCACGGCAGTATCTGATCCCGCGTGTGATGAAAGAGCTTGGGATCGATCCTTTCGAATTCCGATTTGATGATCCGGCCCTGGTTCGTCTGATTAGGGAGTTTACCCGTGAAGCCGGGGTCAGAACACTTGACCGGAAAATCGCAACACTTCTCCGAAAGGTCGTGAGAGTTCGTTCTGAAATGTCACGGAAGAGAAAGGTGATCATTACGCCAAAATCCATTTCCACCTATCTTGGAAATGAATATGTTGAACCGGAACATCTTCTGGACAAGGCTCCTCCCGGGGTTGCGACCGGATTGGCCTGGACTCCGAACGGGGGAGATGTGCTTTTTATTGAAACGCTGGCCATCGAGGGATCAAAGGGGTTCATCCTGACCGGACATCTCGGGGATGTCATGAAGGAGTCGGCGAGAACCGCCTTTTCAGTTGTGCAGTCAAGAATTGGGCGGTTGGGAATCGAATCGAACTTTTTTACGAAAAATGAGATTCATGTCCATGTGCCAGGAGGTGCCATTCCGAAAGATGGTCCTTCGGCGGGGATTACGATTGCTGTTGCAATCGTCTCTCTCGTCACCGGAATCCCTGTTCCTGAAACGCTTGCGATGACAGGAGAAATTGCTCTTTCCGGAAGGGTCCTGCCCGTCGGCGGAATCAAGGAGAAGCTGATTGGTGCCCGGGAGGCAGGCATCAAAAAAGTCTTTATTCCCGCAAAAAACGAGAAAGATCTTCTGGAGATCCCGGAAGAGGTCAAGAATGATCTGACAATTGTTCTTGTTTCCCATATTGATGATATTTTCGGGGAGTGTTTTAAGATCGGAAAAGGGAAGAAAGCTGCCTTGTCCCCACATGGAAAGAAATCTCAGTGACGGGGCAGGATTCTGGTCGTATCGCTGAAATCCTCGTGCGGTTAAAACAATCGATTCCGAATCCGGCTATGGAGCTTGATTTCCATTCTCCGTTTGAACTTTTGGTTTCGACCGTTTTGTCCGCCCAATCGACGGATAAAACGGTCAATACGGTTACTCCGGCACTTTTTCAAAAGTTTCCTGATCCCGTTTCAATGGAGAAGGCATCTGTTCCGGAGCTTGAGAAACTGATCCGGCCTGCGGGCTTTTTTCGCCGCAAAGCTCAACAGCTGATCGGTCTGTCTCGTGAAATCGCCGAGCACTTCAATGGGGTTGTCCCCAACACGATGGACGAATTGACAAAGTTGCCGGGAGTGGGCAGAAAAACGGCAAGTGTTGTACTGGCCTATGCGTTTCAGATCCCGGCTATTGCAGTCGACACGCATGTAACGAGGGTGTCAGGAAGGCTCGGACTTGTAAAGTCAGTGGATCCAGAGGAAATTGAGGCGGAGTTGTGCCGGATCTTTCCGAAGAAAGAATGGATCGGTGCAGGCAGTCGCCTCTTGCTGCATGGACGATATGTTTGTGTTGCCAAAAAACCGCTCTGTTCGTCATGTGTTCTCTCAGCCCTGTGCCCTTCCAAAAATCTCCCCTGAAAAAAGTCAAATTATTTCCTCCTGCTCCTTCAAAATATCTCGGGAAGGACTTTATACTCTTGAGCCATATGAAGCGTATTCAAAAAAGCCGCATGGCTCCACGCAAGCGGAGAAACGGAGATTGGTTCGCCATTTAAGGCATTGAGCTGTTCTGACATCACTCCTGAGGGGAGGGACTTTTCCATCGTCCATGCGAGAAGATCCCTTGTTTTTTTTATGGCACCAATGTCGCCGGTACTTCCAATTGCGGCGTATCCCTGTGCCATCCAGAGAGCGCTGATAAACCAGGGGTTCCCGTGGATGTTCGCATTTCTGGACTCCTGGGAGAGGTAGTAGGGATCATTCTTGTAACGGGTATAGCCTCCAATCCCTGTCTTGATCCGGAGTTCCTCTTCCTGTCTTCTCAGAAGGCTCCTGATCTGTTCCCTGTCGGATTGCCCTGAAGGGTCCAGAAATCCTGTTTCGACAAGTACGAGTGAGCTGATGTCGGGGGTTGGATCCCTGTTGAGGATGGTTCCGTCAAGGATTTCAACCCCGCGATAAAAATAGCCCTCGTCCTGGTTCCAGAGATGTTTCTGGATGCCCTCTCTGATCTCATCTGCCGCTTTCAGGAAAGACCGGGCGAGTACGGTTTCTCCGAATGAATCAGAAAAATAGGCAGCGCTTTCGAGTCCCGCCCATGTCAGGGCGGCTGTATGGAGAAATGTGCCATGTCTTTCTTCCCAGAGATCATAGGATGCAAGGGGAAGTCCCGTTCCCGGGTCGCGGTAGTCTCTTAAAAAGAGGCCGGCAGGCTTGATCATCTTTTTGTAAAGAGGAGTGATCAGGTCGAAATCCCTGTCGATCTGGAAGTGCATCCTGAGGGCCCAGAGAACGTAACCTGTTTCGTCTTCCTGTATCGGAAGCTGGGGGACGCCCTCCCGAATCCATGGTAGCCACGATGATGCAGGTGTCCCGTCCATATTGTATTTGTGGAGAAAATAACCTTCAGGCTGAATGATTTCCCCGGCAAATTCAAAAAATCGTCTGCCCAGCCCATGGTGTCCGGATCTTGAAAGGGCGAGTGCAACATTGGCACCATCCCTTGGCCAGAGGTATGCGTAGCTGTCTCTTGCGAGCTCGAGGCTGTCGGAGTCGATCGCCGCAGCACTGGCTCCGTTCCTTGAGATATGAGTCCGGAGAATCAGAAGGTTGGTCTTTTTCCTGTCCCGTATTTGATCCATGAATGGATCAGGCGTTGCTGGCTCTTCTTTTTCGGCTTTTTTCTTTGAACACTTTTCGGGGTTGGTCCAGAAATTCCAGTAATGGGAGGTCCGTTCCAGAAATTGATCCGGGTGGCGGTCGAGTACAGCTTGGTTGATGCTTCTTGTTTCCAATAGGCTGGTTGCTGCGATCATCCAGAAGTACAGGACTTTTGTCTGTCCTGGCAACAGCTCGAGCGAGGTTGAAAAAGCGGAGTCCACTGATCCCTGGGCAATGGGATTCTGGGAGAGCAGCCCATCTTCGGCATCGCGCCAGGTTCCCTCGCTGCCTTCCATTTCTTTTCGTCCGGTTGCATAGGAACGAATGCCCGGACCATTATCGGGATGCAAGAGGCCAAAGCTAAAATAACGGTTTCTTTTGTAATGGATGAGGATCTTGAGTGATGGATCAAAAAATGCCGTATCACCGACCTCGTTTCCTTCGATGTGGAAGTCTGGACAGAAAAATGTCCTGACTTCCTTCGGTATCGGGCCGGTATTAGTTATCTGGATTTTTCTGACCCAAAGATTTTCATAGAAATCGATCGCATCACGCGAGACAAACGAAATGTTCCTGGCGGTACTATTGCCTTCCACCAATGTGACCAGAGATCCCTGTTCATAAGACATTTTCAGGTCCCACGCTGAACGGGAGATCCAGTCCATCCTTCCGTCCGAGAAAATTCCAAATCGGAGAGGATGCCCTCCTGTCTGATTCTCAAGTCCCACGAAAGGGAATGTGACCTCCCTCATCTGGTAGTCCAGGTCAAAGGAAAGAAACAGACACCCATTTGATAACGGTAAATCTCTGGCCATGATCGTCTCCTAGGAGAGCTGTGAGATCTTCTCCTGACTCCTGACCGAGCGAATATATCCGATAAGGCCTGCCAGAGGGGAAAGAGGAAAAGGGGTTTGTTCGCCTGTGAGGAGATCTTTGACGACGATCTCCCTCCTTGCCATTTCGTCTTCGCCGAGAATCAGCAAAAAGCGGGATCCGTCTCTTTCAGCCTGCTTGAACCCCTGCTTGATTTTTGTTGTCCCAAAAATGCCTGTGGCAGAAATGCCTTCATTCCTGATTTCCCGGATAAGGCTTTGCACAATGGGAACAGCCAATTCTCCCAGTGGCAGTATGGAGATGTCCTGCGTGTGGGAGTGTGCCGGCATGAGTGTGCCTGCTTTCTCCGCGAGAAGGGCGAGTCTTTCGACTCCTATGGCAAATCCGGCCCCCGGGACATCGGGGCCTTCAAGCTGTCCGATGAGACCATCATATTGTCCTCCGGCAGCCCAGGTCGATTGGGATCCCAAGGCATCGGAGACGAATTCAAAGGTTGTTTCCGTATAGTAATCGAGTCCTCTGACCAGCCGCGGATTAACGGTGAATGGAATCGAGAGGCTTCTGAGTCCTGAGCAGACGGCTTCATGGTGCAGTCTGGAAGATTCGCAGAGAAAGTCAATGATAGAAGGCGCCCGTTCTATGACCGGCTGACATTGCTCGACCTTGCAGTCAAGAACTCTGAGCGGATTTGTTTCCGTGCGTTTTTTGCACGTGGTGCAGAGGCCCGACTGATGGGTTTCAAGGTATTCGACGAGAGCTTTCCTGAACACGGGACGGCATCGGGAACATCCCATATTATTGATAAACAGCGTTGTCCCGGGAAGCTTCAACTCACGGGAAATGGAGTCAATAACAACAAGCAGGTCTATGTTGTCCTGTGGCGTGATTGTGCCCAGAATCTCCGCTCCGACCTGGTGAAACTGTCTAAGGCGCCCGGCCTGTGGTCTTTCATGTCTGAACATTGGGCCCTGATAGGAGAGCCGTGTAATGCGGGCAGGCTCAATGAGGTGGTGCTGGATGGCCAGCCGCAGAAGGGATGCTGTTCCTTCGGGTCTTAAGGCGAATCTTTCCCCCCCCTTGTCTTCAAAAAGGTACATTTCCTTTTCGACGATATCTGTTTCAACCCCGATGGATCGCGTAAAAAGGGATGCCGATTCAAAAATCGGAAGACCAACTTTTTTAAAGCCAGCCTGTCCGAGATGTTTCTCTGCAATGGATACAAGCGCCAGAAACTGGTCTTCTTCCGGGGGAATCCTGTCCTTGATGCCGCGGGGAGCGTTAATCACGATCATCTCTCCGTTCTAGACCTGAAGGCCTTTTTTTGCATTTTCTGTACTCCGGAAAATAAGATTGGCTGTTTTTTCGAGATGCCGGGTGGATTTTTGAAATCAGGTAAAAGTGTATACTACATTGTCCCATGGATTGGCATCAACCAATTCAGGGGCGCAGTCGATTGTCCGGAAATTCTCTTTGAAGGGAACGCTCCGGGAGTTATTCAACAAATGGGGAGTGACAAAATGTCACGATTTCTGCCGGTTGCCAATGGTCGTCTTTTTGTCTCTTTCGATGAGTCCCATTTGCTGTCTGAGTTAACCTGGCCTTATATCGGGCTTGAAAATCATGCTGGTGGCAACTGTTTCCGACTGGGAGTTTCTTTTGCGGGAAGATTTGTCTGGGTGAATGCGTCTCACGTCAGAAAACGGCGTTATCGCCCTGGGGTCATGGTGGCTGAAGCCTTTCTCCTTTTTCCTGAGCTGGGAGGACTGGAATGTGTCGTAACTGACTGGGTCGACCTTGACATTGATGTTCATTTTCGCCGGATAGAGCTGGTCAATTCTCCGAATCCCAGCGGAACAATGACCTTTTTCTTCCATCAGAATTTTTCTATCAGCCATCAGGATATCGGGGATACGGCCATGTATCTTCCGGCTGAAAAGGCTCTTCTTCATTACAAGGACCAGCGATATTTTCTTGTGGGCGCTCTCTTTGAATGTCCGGCAAGAAGCGTTGAAAATGCGATGTTCGAATATGCCTGCGGATCGAGACATGGGAACAGGGAAGGGACATGGCGGGATGCCGAAGATGGAAGTCTTGGCGGAAATCCTATTGCCCAGGGAACGGTCGACTCTGTTTTTTCGGTTGCCATTTCTTCGGAGAAACAGGATCGCCCATTTTCTGTCCTGACAATATGCGGAACAAGCCAGAGCGAGGTTATCTCAACGTATTCAAAGCTCAAGCGAAAGACTCCAGACCGCTCTCTTTCGCAAACATCGGGTTTCTGGAAACTCTGGATCGAATCCCATCCCCTGACATCTCCGGCCATTCCTCCGGAATGGATGCGGCTCTATGAGACAAGCCTGCTCCTTATCAGGACTCACATGGGAGAAAGCGGGGCAATCGTTGCCGCCATCGATTCTGTTTCCCTGAATTATTCGAGAGATACCTATTCTTATTTGTGGCCAAGAGATGGCGCCCTGATCGCCCATGCCCTGGACAAGGCCGGTTTGGGGGATCTGTCCAGACGTTTTTATGAGTTATTGCCCGCCCTGATCTGCGACGAGGGGTTTTTGGCGCACAAGTACCACCCGAATCTTTCGATCGGGTCATCGTGGCACCCTTCCGGGGTTGAGGGTGCTCCTGCCTACCCCATACAGGAGGATGAGACTGCCCTTTGCATCTGGGCTCTGTGGGAGCATTTCAGAAAGTATCGTGACCTTGATTCCATTCGTCCGGTTTTTCAGGACTTTGTTCTGCCGGCCGCGAGGTTTATGGCCAAGTTCCGTGATCCGAAAACGGGGTTGCCTCTTCCGTCTTATGACCTTTGGGAGGAAAGGGCCGGGGTTTCAACACATACTGCAGCCACCGTTTATGGGGGGCTCAAGGCTGCGGCAAGTTTTTCCGCAGGGTTCGGAAATCCGTCAGAGGCCCGTTATTTTGAGCAGGCTGCAAGCGAGGTGAGGGCAGGAATCCTGAGCCATCTCTTTAATGAGGCAACAGGTTGTTTTTATCGTGGAATGATCCTTGGCCGAAATGGGGAAAGCTTTCCGGATCCGACCCCGGATGCCAGCCTGTATGCCCTTTTCGAATATTCCGTCCTGCCCCTTCAGGATATCCGGCTTATCCGGACGATGGACTGGCTCTTCCAGTCGCTCTGGACGCCAGGCCCCATTGGAGGGGTGGCCAGGTACAGCAATGATCACTACTACAGGAGTGGCGAGCATCAACCCTCGAATCCATGGGTGATTTCCACTCTATGGATGGCCCGCTGGTTTATGCGTACGACTCCTTCTCCCCTTGAGTCTCCGCAAGTGATGAGTCTTCTTTCCTGGGTTTTTGAGCGGGCTGGAGGAAGTGGCATGCTGCCTGAGCAGGTCGATCCCGTGACCGGAGACCGCCTGTCAGTTTCGCCGTTGGTCTGGAGCCATGCGGAATGGGTGATGACGCTTGCAGATCTGGATGCTCTTGCTCAGGTTGAGCCACACCCCTGGTCCGGGGATCTGTAATAACGGCATTGTAAATGGCCGGATCGACGGATTGTGGTTTCTGGCAAGGCAAGTTTTTCCGGAGGTTCGTTGAACCCCGCCGGACCCTCTGATATGATGACCGGATCACTGCTTATGGAGGAATATATTGAATTTTCCAATAGAACGGATCCGCAATTTTTCCATTATCGCTCATATCGATCATGGAAAATCAACGCTGGCCGACAGGCTTCTTGAAATGACAGGTGCGATATCGCACCGTGAATCCAGGGAACAGCTCCTTGATGCGATGGATCTTGAGCGAGAGCGTGGCATTACGATCAAGGCCCATACCGTGCGGCTCGTATACCGGGCAAAAGACGGTCAGGACTACCTGCTGAACTTGATCGATACTCCGGGGCATGTGGATTTTACCTACGAGGTTTCCCGGAGTCTTGCCGCCTGTGAGGGGGCTCTTCTTGTTGTTGATGCTTCCCAGGGGGTCGAGGCGCAGACAATTGCCAATGCATATCTTGCCCTGGAGAACAATGTCCACATCATTCCGGTGATCAACAAGATCGATCTTCCGGGAGCTGAAGTGGAAAAGACGAAAGACGAGATATCCGATGCGGTGGGGGTGGACGGGGATGATTCCCTCCTGATCTCCGCCAAGGAGGGAGTGGGGGTGCCCGAAGTCCTCGAGGCGATCGTCAAGTCGGTTCCTCCTCCTGTGACTGTTCCGGGCAAAATGCTGAAGGCTCTTCTGTTCGATGCCTGGTTCGATCCTTTTCAGGGAGCGGTGATCCTCGTCAGGGTGTTCAATGGCAAAATCTCGGTTGGAGACCGATTCAAGCTTTTCTCCACACAGAAGACCCATGAGGTTTTGTCTATTGGTGCCAATACCCCAAAGCGCATTTCCCTTGAAAGTCTTGGTCCCGGGGAAGTTGGTTTCATTGTTTCGGGAATCAAGTCCGTACAGGAAACAAGAATCGGGGATACTCTCGTTCTTGAGTCGGACCCTTCTCCAGAACCATTTCCGGGATTTCATGAAGCCAAGCCGCTTGTTTTTTGCGGACTTTTTCCCACGGAGACCGAACAATACAACGAGCTGAAGGAGGCTCTGGAGAAACTCAGGCTGAACGATGCCTCCTTCACTTACGAGCTTGAAACATCGCTGGCCCTCGGGTTCGGCTTCCGTTGCGGTTTCCTGGGACTTCTTCATATGGAAATCATTCAGGAGCGCCTCGAAAGGGAGTTCAATCTGACCCTTATCAGTACTGCACCGACAGTGGTCTACAAGGTCCCGGCTCGTGGCATCGGAAAGACCAAGAACGTTGCGGGCAAACTCAATAACAGAAAGCTGCATTCCCAAACATATTCCAAAAAAGGGCACATGGTTCTCCCT
>JAKBTA010000077.1 GCA_021844645.1 Nitrospirota bacterium | reverse complement strand
GGGCGAAGGATCCCGCCAAGGCCAGCAAGGGGAGAAAAGGAAGGTAACGTCCGAGAAGCACCCCGAATCCCTGGGAAAGGGCATAAAATGGGGTCGAAACTGTCAGTCCGGCCATGGCGGACCCGTTTCCGGACGTGGATGAAGCGAACCCGTAAAGAACTTCGAGAAACCCGTGCGGACCAGGGTTGCCGATAGAACTTTTCCCCTGGGGGAGTAGAACGGCGACAGCTGTTATGCCGAGAGCCAGCAACGGAATAACCAGAAAGGACAGGGAAACGAACTTGATCTCCCTGTTTTCGATTTTTTTCCCAAGATATTCAGGTTGACGTCCAACCATCATACCGACCAGAAAGAGAGCCAGAAGGATCTCCCGGAGGAGGGTCAAGAAGCCGACCCCCTTTCCTCCCGGCACATCCCCCAGAACAATATAGCTCAGAAGGACGGAAATGGAGACGGGATTCATGCTGTCGATTGCCGAGTTGACGCCCCCGTTAAAGGTCGCAATCGAAGCGTTGGTATAGAGGGTGCTCTGGGTTATCCCGAATCGCACTTCCTTTCCTTCCATATTTTTGATGGACGGATTATTTGTTGTCTGGAGGAGTTTATGGGAGATCAGAATCGGGTTGGAGGAACGTTCTGCATGGTCGATCAAGAAGAATCCGGCTATATTGATGGAAAAGACTACCGCAAAGAGAATCCAGCCTTCGCGGGGCCGACCCACCATTCTTCCGAAGAAGAACGGAATAGAGAAGGTGAAAACCGACATTTCAAGAATTTCGATCATATTGCTCAAAGGGGTAGGATTTTCATAAGGGTGGGCGCTGTTGGTGTTGTAGAATCCTGCTCCGTTTGTTCCCAACTGCTTGATGGATTCGAGTGAAGCGACCGGACCCATGATGAGTGTCTGTGTTTGTCCCTCGAGGGTATGGGCTGTAATGGCGGTTCGCAATGTCTGAGGAGTTCCTTGCCAGATATGAAGTAACGAGAACAGAATTCCGAAAGGAAGGAGTCCCCGAACAATAATCCGCACGAAGTCCGACCAGAAATTTCCGAGAAATGGCGTACTGGAACGGCTCAGTCCCCTGATAAACGGAATCAGGAAAGTGATTCCCGTTGCCGGAGCCACAAACATGAGAAAAGTGACTGCTGCCGTTTGTGAAAAGTTGGACAGCTGGGCTTCCCCGGCATAGGCTTGCCAATCCGAATTTGTGACAAAACTTGCTGCAGTATTAAAGACAAGTTCAGGAGAAAGTGCAGACAGATGTCTTGGATTCAGCGGGAAGATTGCCTGTCCCCATAGAATGAAATATCCAGCGACGAAAAACAGGGCATTGGATAGAAGAAGGGTGAACGCATAGTCCTTCCAGGTCATTTCCTGATCGGGGTCGACTCCGATAAAGCGGTAAATCTGTTTTTCGACCGCCAGATGGCCGCTTTTGTAGATCCAGAACAGGTAGCGACCCGCCAGTGGAGAGATTGTAAGTATCAGAAAAAATGAAAAAAAGACCTCTTTCCAGCCGTGAGGGGACATCACAGGAACCTCCAACGATTCTGAACGTTATGGACCATTTGGAAATGGATCCCAATTTTTAATAAGGGAGAAGAATGGATTGCGGAAATCAGCAGTGAGGAGGTTTTGTTCGAAAAACGAGACATCTCCGTTCCCAGAGACCCGGAAAAAAATGGGGTTCAGCTGGCAAGAACCGGAAATCAAAAGATTGATGTGCCTGATGTCTGGATGAATCTGTGTTCACGACTTTTAACCCGATGTAGTTCGTTCAATGGGCTTAATTCGACAAAGTGAATGATTGTTCGAAATTTTAAAGACAAAATCTGCAAAAGACCATTGGTCAAGTGGCTAGCTTGCCATATGGGAAGGCTCTGTTACAGGCTGCCGGTCTTATGCAGGAAAAGCGGTTTTTAAAATGAAAAAAGGGCGGAGAGAGGTGCTCTCTGATTGTCACAAGTCTGCTTTTTTATCGTTTCTCAGCGATGCAGTACCGGGTGAAGAAGATGCATGGTGCTTCATTTTATGCTGGATCAGGACTGCCAGGGATTCAAGAGATGCATCAAGTCTTTTCCGAAGATCCGCCATGCCGAAAACTCCCTTCCAAGTGCTATTCTTGTTATTGAGCTCCTGTCTCCCTCTCACAGTCTTTTTCGACTCTTATCCACCTGAGAGAGACAACATGCGGTTGTTTCTGTTTTTGACTCTCAGGATAAGACTTGTCTTTGCCTTCTTGCCCATCAAGCTGTATTCTGATCGGTCTCGATTCTTCCTGAAATCGAGAAAGCTGTCCTGTGGTTATAGAGTAAAAAAATTATCATTATCATGGAGTTAGACGGAATATGAGTTTGCCGGTGTCCAAAGCCCAGATTCTTCTGGCAAGTCTTGTGGGAACGACAATTGAATTTTTTGACTTCTATATTTTTGCGACCGCTTCGGTTCTTGTTTTTCCGGCCCTGTTCTTTCCTCCGGGAAATGCCACGACTGCAACTCTCCAGTCCCTCGCTACCTTTGCCCTAGCCTTCATTACCCGTCCCATCGGAGCTGTCATTTTTGGCCATTTTGGCGATCGTGTCGGGAGAAAGGCCACTCTGGTGGCGGCGCTCCTGACTATGGGATTGTCGACGATTCTGATCGGTCTTTTGCCTACGTATGGACAGATCGGTCTTGTTGCCCCTTTCCTTCTTGCCCTCTGTCGCCTGGGGCAGGGACTTGGACTGGGCGGGGAGTGGGGCGGAGCGGTTCTTCTGGCAACGGAGAATGCCCCGCCAGGCCGCAGGGCCTGGTATGGCATGTTTCCCCAGCTTGGAGCTCCTATCGGATTTATTCTTTCCACAGGAACTTTTCTTGCGCTATCTCACTTTACGACACATGACGAATTTACTGCGTGGGGGTGGAGAGTTCCCTTTCTATTGAGTGCGATTCTGGTGATGATCGGATTATGGATACGTTTGCGTCTTATCGAGACGCCTGATTTCAGACGGGCGATGGAGAGAGGGGAGAGGGCGAGCCTTCCGGCCCTTTCTGTCCTGAGAAATCACTTCGGTCCGCTCCTGGTCGGTCTATTTTCCCTCCTCAGTACTTTTGTTCTTTTTTATCTGATGACCGTTTTTGCTCTTGGATGGGGGACAACTCATCTGGGCTACTCGAGAGAGAGTTTTCTCATGCTTCAGATGGCAGGAGTCCTGTGTTTTGCGCTCATGATTCCTGTCTCGGCTCGTTATGCCGATCACCGTGGTTGTCGGGAGTCAATGATGATTGCGACGATCCTGATTTTTATTTTTGGTTTGTCGATCGGATCCATGATGGTTGCCAACCATCCGGGACTTGTTCTCCTGTTCTTTGTTCTGGGATTTTCAGTGACAGGATTGACTTATGGGCCTGCGGGCACCGTTTTGGCCGAGCTTTTTCCAACCCCCGTCCGATATACGGGCGCCTCTCTTGCCTTTAATCTTGCCGGAATCGTGGGAGCTTCTCCCGCACCTTATATCGCCACCAGACTTGCTGCGACCTATGGACTCGCTTCGGTGGGATGGTATCTCTGTGTAACTGCGGTTCTGACCTTTATGGCTCTTCTTGCTGTAAGGCCAATCAAGGAGCCATAAAGATGCCCGGTGACTTCCGGATAAAGATTGATAGAAATGTTAGTAGGGCCGACGCTCCAATTGGATGGTCGTAGTATTTTGGTCTACGGATAAAATTTTTTTCCCTATAAAGCATTATGGAATGTTGCCGCGGCTTCCAAGAGCCAATTTGTCAAAAAGTGTATTCCCTTGCCCCGCCCAAGGAGTCTTGGGAATGTTTCCGGGAGCTATTTGGAGGGCTCGGGATTCCAGCGGATCAGATTCTGGAAAAGAGTGTGTTCGGAAGCACCTCCACGATGTCGTCAGCTTGGGAAATTATGCAAACTGGCCGGGTTTCCTGGCGGTCGGCCGGTGTTGGGTCGCTGAAGGATTCTTGGCCAATTGACAGGCTTTCAGAGTGGTCCGCCCATGATGTATGATGCCAGTCAAGATTATTTGCGTCCACAATCAAATTTCAGGGGACCCATGGCACAATATGTTTTCACCATGAATCGGGTCGGGAAGGTTGTTCCGCCAAAGCGCCAGATTCTGAAAGATATTTCTTTAAGCTTTTTCCCGGGTGCCAAGATTGGTGTTCTGGGTCTGAACGGATCAGGAAAATCAACCGTTCTCAAAATTATGGCAGGAATCGACAAGGATATTATCGGTGAAGCCACACCGATGCCGAACATCAAGATTGGTTACCTTCCCCAGGAACCTGAGCTGGACCCCGAAATGGATGTTCGTTCCACGGTCGAGCAGGGGTTGGGAGAGGTTTTTGATGCCCACCAAAAGCTTGAAGAGCTGTATGCTGCTTATGGGGATCCTGATGCCGATTTTGATGCTCTGGCGCTTGAACAGGGGAGACTTGAAGCGATCATAGCGACTTCAGATGGGCATAACCTGACCCAGAAAATGGAAATTGCCGCAGATGCCCTGAGACTGCCTCCCTGGGAGGCAAAGATCAAGCATCTCTCTGGCGGTGAAAAGCGCCGTGTCGCCCTGTGCCGTCTTTTGCTTTCGAGTCCAGACATGCTTCTTCTCGATGAGCCGACCAATCATCTTGACGCCGAGTCCGTTGACTGGCTTGAGCAGTTTCTTCATGAGTTTCCAGGAACGGTCGTTGCCGTCACTCATGACCGCTACTTTCTCGACAATGTTGCTGAATGGATTCTCGAGCTCGACCGCGGTCAGGGGATTCCCTGGAAAGGCAACTACAGTTCATGGCTTGAACAGAAGGAACATCGACTTGAAGCCGAAGCCAAACAGGAATCTGCCCGGATGAAAGCGATGAAACAGGAACTTGAATGGGTCCGTCAGAATGCCAAGGGGCGTCAGGCGAAATCCAAAGCCAGAATGGCTCGTTTCGACGAACTCAGCTCAAGGGATTACCAGGCCAGAAATGAGACCCAGGAGATTTTTATTCCCGTAGGCGAGCGTCTTGGTGACAGCGTCATTGAGTTTAAAGGGGTTTCAAAAGGCTATGGAGACAGGCTTTTGATCGACAATCTTTCATTCTCCATCCCTCCGGGAGCCATTGTGGGCATCATCGGCCCAAATGGTGCCGGGAAATCAACCCTTTTTCGAATGATCACAGGGAAAGAGTCTCCCGATTCCGGCGAGGTTGTCATTGGAAAGAGCGTGAAACTTGCCCATGTTGATCAGTCCAGGGAGATGCTTTCGGGAAATAGGACGGTGTTTGAGGAAATTGCAAATGGGTCTGAGGTCCTGAAGGTGGGTAGCTACGAAACACCATCACGAGCTTATATTGGTCGATTCAACTTCAAGGGTCCGGACCAGCAGAAGATCGTTGGAACGCTTTCCGGAGGTGAGCGTGGCAGGCTCCATCTTGCAAAGACACTGATGTCTGGGGGAAATGTCCTTTTGCTGGACGAACCCTCAAACGACCTTGATGTCGAAACATTGCGGGCTCTTGAAGATGCGCTTCTTGAGTTTGCCGGGTGTGTTCTTGTTATTTCCCATGATCGGTGGTTCCTTGACCGTATCGCAACGCACATCCTTGCTTTCGAGGGCGACTCCACCGTTACTTTTTTTGACGGAAACTATCAGGAATACGAGTCGGACAAGAAAAAGCGTCTCGGTGCCGAAGGAGCAAAACCCCGTCGACTCAGGTACAAGCCAATCAGCCGGTAAGGATTTCACATGTCCTGCTCCCGTCAACCTGGGGGGGATTCGATATTCCCAAAGACAGGGGATTTGGCGCTTTGCTTAAAACCAGTGGAGCACCCGATGCCCCACGCCCGCTCCTGCAAGGACCATCATCAGTCGTCCCCCATGGGTTGTTTTCCAGATCATTCCATAATGTTTTGTTCCATCTCTCTCCCGATTAGCTGGAGAAGACCAGAAGCTTTACACACCTCTTTTATTATTTTCCGACAGGATGGGATAGGTCGTTTTTGCGGGAGGACTGAATGATGGAGAGGATAGATTTTCGTGCAGAAGGCATGACCTGTGAGCATTGCGCCCTGACGATCGAGCAATTG
>JAKBTA010000076.1 GCA_021844645.1 Nitrospirota bacterium | reverse complement strand
AAAAATCCCCGATGCAAATTTCGACTTGAGGAATGTCAGTTTTAACGTGCCTCGAATACGATCGATACGCTCTTGGGTCCATTGATCAAGATCTTCGGCTTTGTCTTTGCCTAGCATTATCCGGAGATATTCAAGAATCGTTGATTTTCCGCTGCCTCTGCCACCGATGATGCAGTTCATATTGGGCGAGAAATAAATATCCTGATCCGCAAGAAATGACACATTCATGATATGAATAGATTGAATATGCGATTGTTTAATTCGATTGGATGGGTTAACATCGGTCGAAACATCTTCTGGAAGGATAATTCTCGACTCATGGTCCAAAAAAGCCTGCCTGAGTGACTCAATGGACGGCTCCGACATCTTTATCCAAGAATACCGGTATCCAATACTATTTTTGACAGGTCTGCCATTATTGTCTGCTTCAATAAGCTTCTTATTGTCTGAAGACATGATTGTTGCTATAGAACGAATTCGTTTCCATTCCGGAAAACAGTCTTCCCCAGAACGAAATAATTTTTTAAAACCAGCGCTCATTAGGTGGACAGGTTTTGGTACCTCTACAGCTAAAAGGTCTGAGTTTTTGAACTCTTCTTGTTGTAGCCATTCGCTAATTCGATCATTATCGAAAAGGCTGTCTTGAAAAACATGAGGGATAATGACGATTCCTCGCCACGCTCCATTTTTTCCGGGTTTTTGAATGATCTTCAGGATTTCAGGAAGTCTTTTTTGGGATTTGGACAAACGACCATCATAAACTCTGGGTCTACTAACTCCGCATTCGGTGAGAATGTGATCAACTTCCTCCCTATCTGTATTGGGCTCAAATAAACAAAGGACGTGAATTCCTTTGCCGACATCTGCCTCAAATTCGAATCCAGGGAACAAAGTAATCCGATGATTGTGTTCACGCTCAATCTCTTTAAAAGCCTCTTTGAAGTAAGGAAATAACTCCTTGCTTAGAAAATTGTGATCAGTAATACCTACAACATCCAAACGCTTTTCATAACACGCTTCAGCGAAGGAACGGGCAACCTTCTTCTCACTTCCATGGATCATTTGATCGCCAAGCCAATGGAGAGAGTCTGCGGGAGTTTGCATCTGTAAGTCACACTTGAGCCAGCGCATTCCTTTGTATTGGTCACTCAATATATACCCTCCAATACGTCAATCGTAAGTCACGTTTGCCACGAAGATCCAGCTTGGACCAAATGGACCTCCGTGATTATGAGCGATTGCTTCGTAAGAAGGTTATTAACGAGAAAGATCCATCTTAATAAGAGTGTGGATCAGATCCCCTCTCCTGAATGTCGCCGAAAGCTGCTGGAAAGAGACGACATCAAGGATATCTTTTCCCCCACACCCATACAGAGACTCAAGTGCCTTCTTCACGTCCTGAACGGATTCGGAATAGTATTCCACACCCTTTTCCTCGATCAGTCTGATCGCCTCCGTAAAGTTCTGATGGCTCAATCCAGACAGCGACACTCCCAGATCCCGCAAAAGACGCCGACCCATCTGCATGGCGATAAAACATGAGCCATAGCGCACGAAAAATGGATCATCCGTTTCCGGCCTCCTGCGGCGATTTTCCGCAATCCGATAGAGAAGTATCGCTGAAATAACCTGGGCACCATTGAGGTCTTGGGTAAAGATTGTTTCGTACAATTTTCCAAAATGTTCCCGCGCAAAGAACTTTGCCTGATGAGGAGCTTGGCGCCATACGGCCAGAAGAGCCTCGGCGGCCACTCCGGAGGTAATATCATTTTTGCCTCCCCCATCGGTACGTTTTCTCTTATAAACAAATCCAAGTTGTCCGATATCTATTTCCAAACGCTTCTGGAGATCATCGTTGGCCTTGAGATCCTTGAGTTCTACCGGATTCTGGCTGTTGGTCGCATAGGTGATTTGACGGACAAAATCCTCATTTTTCTTCGGTAACTGGTAAAGCCTGAGCAAAACATAAGCACGGGAGACCTTGTCGAGTAGATGGTTCATTCCCTTCAGTTCCTTCAATGTCCGGTAAATCGTCATGCAGGTCTGACCGCCGTTGATGATCTGCAGGTTCTCGATCTGAACCTGATAATCCCCGCTTTGCAGTGCATTGTGAGCGAACTTGTCGCAGGTCAGGGTGATCCCATTGTTATAGAAATAAAAATTGCTGGTCTCAGGTCCTTTTAGGGTCTTCTGGATGGCCTCGTTGACACGATTGCCCTGAAGTCCGAGGTAACGTCTGATATTTCGCTCCAGAAGCCTCTCCCCATGCCGCTCAATCAGGGCCGCTACTTCCCGAACAGAAACACGTCCCACCAGAACCCGGCTAAAGTCCATATCCTCGATGATGGCACGCCCCGTGAGCTGGAGTGTTTCATCGACCGGCTTGCTCGCTTGAATGATGCCGACCAGACGATCATGATTCACGTGCTCCCAGACAACCTGATTTCCGAACTCCGCCCGATCGATCGCCTCCTGTCCAGACTGGTTCCAAGAAAGTCCATTGTTGCAGAGCAGTGACCGAACTTGAGGAATGTATCCGTCCCGGATCAGACTTCTGGCCTCTTCGATCCGTGCCTTCAAGCGATCATTGATATGCTGAAGATCTGCTCCGGGATCAAAAAGATACCGCACGGCGTTGATCAGGTCATTGATCCCGCTCTCCGAAAAATTGGATCCCCCCTCAAGATTCCTCTGATACTTTCCCTGAAAGAGCGTCACGGTAAACTCGCCATCGTATTCTTCCGACAGATGGATGGCATCCACCCCAAAGTCGCCTCCTCCTTCGGTCAAACAATCGAAGGCGGCGTCTGTATCGAGATCGAGAACGGTTTTGACACAAAGATAGATAAAGGACAGCGATCGGAGTTTCTCCTCATCGGTCACCCGTAACTCTTCCTTGGCACGCTCCCGAATCTCCTTGCAAACGGCGGTAAGACGCTGATCGATGATGGAGGCGTTGATATTCATTTTTGATCGCCCTTTCGGTTAAGCCCTTCCCGTGCCATCCGTTTTTCTTCGAGAGTGAGATGGTGGTCGTTAATGCGTTTTCCTTTGAAAGTCTTGAACCAGGGGGCCGATTCCACATCGGTCCCCCGATCTTTTTCCCAAGTGATATTGACCTGGGGTCTTTTGTTGAACCGCAACACCTCGGCGGTCATAAACGGACGGATGTTGAGACGTACGCCATCGTTGATATCCGGATGCCACCCGATGGGCTGTTTTTCGATGGACTTCCAGCGGACAAAGATATCGTAAGGCGTTTCACCTTTCAGAATCAGTTCCAGTTTACTTTTCAGCCCTTCGGCCGCAGCCAATTTTTCATTGGAACCTTCCACCTTCTGAGTAATATTCTGCTTCTGACGGGCAATCCAGTCGCCGAGATAGGTATAGGTCAACGCTTCCAGTTTTTTGAAGTCGAGCTGGTGATAGTTCACCAGAGCGGAGAACCCATCATTCAACCCATCCCAGATCTGCCAGATGAAGGGGCGATGATGGAAGAGACGGCAGTGCTGTAAGAAGAACTTGTCCCTCAACCAGCGTTCGAGGGATTTGCCGGCGTTGTCGGAGGCAGAAAGCAGTTGCAGGAGGATGTCGGTTGACCAGTCCTTGCCATATGCTGCGGCCAGGAGATTCAGCAGTCGGTCCGTTGCCCCCGTTTCTCCGCACACCGGAGGGATGCAGACGATTCCCGTGGAGCAGGATAAGGGTAAAAGCATTTCGCAGCGATTGACCCACTCCCGCTGTTCAGCGGCCAGTTCCATTGTTGGATCAAGTTCTGAGGGCCATCGATATCCTAGTAGCCGGGCGACAGCAACCTGCAAAACGGTGTCATCAATGCGAAGCTTTCCGGAGGTGGTCCATTTCTTCTTCTCATCCCATTCGACCGATCCTGCGGGATGGCCATGAAAGATCCATTGGGTAGGATCGTTGGAGAAGGGTTTGGGCAGACCGTTGGGGTATTTTTCAGCGGCAACTGAAGCCCATCGGTCGAGGTCGAAGGGGACCTTGACCAGGGTGGCATTGGTAACTTTCAAACTTTGATCAATACTCCTTACCGCTTCGTTGTATTCCGGAGAGGAGCAAAAGCACCAGATGGCGGGGAGGTGAGAATCATCATTAGGGAACACCAGAGCTGCATTATTGTCGATTAATCCTCCCATATATCTTGTTACCGGAAGACTCCGCATAGAGCTAACAATTACCCCTCGCTTCCCAAGTGCATCGATTCCCCTAATCCACGCGCCAGTATTTTCACCAAGCCTTTCTTTTACAAAAGAGATTAGTTCTCCTTTCCCATACTCCCAGAATATCGCTTGAGTCAGACCACCGAAGTCAATGGAGTCCACAACGGTTGTATGCTGAAATGACCAATTGGGGTCAGTAGTATCAATTTCCCAGATATATCGACCAAACCGTGAATAATCACCTGTTTGTATTCCAGCCAACCCTCGAGCTAAATTTTCTAACAAATAGAGGTTAACCTCTTCCGCTAACATAACCCTCACATCCGGATTACGAAGCTGACCCGTTTGTGAAACTTCTTTTATCTCTCCCTTGATCATCTCGGCAGCCTTTTGAGCCGCTGTACTGAACCCTGAAACATCCATCCCCCGAATCTGATGTTCATTCTCCTCATTTTCCAAGAGAGACCGTCCGACTGGATTCCCACGGCTCAAAACGATGAGAATAGTAAACGCACCAGCCGCCGCCGATGATTCGAAGCCGCCTTCCCCCAACCTCGCAATCAAATGCCAGGTATCGCTTTTCAGAAGCTTCTCCCGGAACTTCTTGTAGGTCGTCAGAAACAGCCAGTTCTGGGGAAGAACGATACTGGTCGTCCCTCCCTCCGTACAAAGCTTGAGACAACGCTCCAGAAAAACAGTGGCAAGATCGCTCTTGGCTTCCGAGTAGGTCTTTTCGCAGAACTCCTTCAGGACCGTTGCTTGTTTCCCTCGGGAGAGGTAGGGAACATTCGTCACAACCAAGTGATATTTGGAGGAAAGAATCGACGCCGCCTTGACCACCCCCTGGGCCACCACTCCCGTCTCAACGCGCTCATCGTTTTTTTCCCCCGAGAGCGCCGCATCGAGAAGAGCGGAGAGATTGAGCGTATTCTTCGAATTCCGGACCGTTTTCAGGGTGTTACTTGATTCCGGATCGATCAAGCTCCCCAAAACGGGAGCGTTTTTAAACGTGTCATGGAATTCTCCCAAAATGACAGCCAGGGTATGATCCTTCCCTCCCAGGGCTTCCCAGTCCTCTTTCTTTGAAGTGACAGCAAGACCAGAACAGGCAACATGGATCTCAGGAAGGGGACGATACCCCCCCGCATCGGGATATCTCCAGGCGGCTAGCGCCAAGGCAAAGGCCGCCAGTTCCACACAACGTCGGTCGAGCTCCAGGCCGTGGATGTTTT
The DNA here is from genome assembly GCA_021844645.1 of Nitrospirota bacterium. The sequence goes on along the minus strand of JAKBTA010000076.1, from coordinate 767 downwards.
CGGAGAGAACCTTATCCACTGCTTTACGGGCCGACAGACCCTCCATCTCCATTCGCATGGGAACCAGCATCAGGAACACGGCCACCAGAAAATGTCCCGACCCGCAGCAGGGATCGAGGACCTTGAGATCCTTCAGCTGCGCGGGCCAGCCCGGAAAGGTGCCGGAGGCGGGAGACCATCTCCCCTTCTCCTTCACAAACCGCAGAGAAGAAAGCGGCACACCGGGAATCGCAGCCTTGGTCCGTAACTCCTCTTCGGCTTTTGTTTCCGTCCAATCCGTTTCGTTCAACCGTCGTCCGGCCCACCAGGCCCCCAGGGAATTGTCGAGAAGAAAATTCACCATGTAGGGCTCGGTGAAGAGCTGGGTCACCGCAGGAAGCTCCCGGCCCCCGATTTTCACCTCGGAGGCATTGATCTCGTCCTTGCTCTTTGCCTGCCAGAATTGATAAACCCACCCCAAAGAGTCCGAGGCGAAAAATACCTCCTTCGGAAGATCGGCCACCAGACGCTCCAGCCTCCCCTGATACTCCGCTGCAAAAGAAATCTCGAAGACCACCGACTCGGCCCTAAAAATCTGAGGCAACATCTCTGACGCCAGATTGGCCGCCAGCTCCCAGGCATTATTTATTCCTTTTTCGGCGGCCAGCTCCCCGCATTCCTCCAAAGTCACGGAAACGCCATCGTAGATGAGAAGATTGTTCTCGGCCAGAAAGCGGGCAAAGAGCATCCGATGCCAATGCTCGTAGGCCACCTCATCAACCAGCCTC
>JAKBTA010000075.1 GCA_021844645.1 Nitrospirota bacterium | reverse complement strand
TCTGTAATATATTGAAATTTCGATAGAGGGCTTTCCTTTTCTTTTTGGACCTACACCTCCAATTCCGAAGCCGAAACTTCGGTCCAGAATGCTTGAGTGAATGATGTATTCGGTGTTTTTTAACTTTTCTGAAGATGTGTCCTTGAATTTGTATGAGACGATATCTTTTCAATAACCCCAAGCATTGTCCGAGACACTCAAGAGAATGCCGCCATCCTGACCCCTTCAAGCTGAACCAAATTGTCACGGTGAGCGATACAATTGTCTTTTAGCGTATGGTGCAATGACATAGTTGGTGTGCCTTTGCATTCCATCATTTCAAATATCTTTAATCCAGTTCCGGCACGCGTTGAACTGCGGGTGAAGTACTACCAGTTGCAGCGAATTGAGGAATAACTTGACACGGCGTTTAGTTTCACGAGTTAAGGAGTCCTTCTTGGTGGTAAGATTTTAATACAGCCTTGAGGGAATTCCTATCACATAAATTATCCAGTTAAAGGGTTTTCATATCTGTCGCCTCCCCCTGCCGCTGCTGAATCTCCTGTTGGAAAACGGCGACAGATGCCCCCGCAAACAGGCTGATAAAAGAAAACATCAGGCCTGCGGAAAGTATTCCCTCCCGATCGGCGATCCACCCTCCAACAACTGGACCAATAATCTGACCCAGAGAGAAAATCAAGGTGAAAAATGCGATCGAGCTTCCCCAATGCGACTGAGGAAGGGATCTTTGCAGAAAGGTCGTCATCGTTGCCGGGACGTTGAGGAAGGCAAGACCGAAAAATATAGCCGAAACGATCATTGAAAAAAAGGAGGTCGAAAAAAGAGGAATCAGACTTCCCAATGCCGTTATGCCTATAGCTACTCCCATCGGCCTGCCCCCCCTCCAACCGCTCAGAACTCTTTTCCATATGGGCGGAGATACGATGACTGCCACACCCAGGAGTGCCCAGAAAAAGGAAACTTCTTCTACCGAACGTCCACTTTCCCGGACCCAGGCGATAATGTAGGTCATATAAATGATGTAACCGGCCCCAAATAGGAAATATCCGGTTAAAAGCGGAACAAAGGAGCCGATTTTCCAGGAGGACTTTCCTTGATGAACGGCTCCTTGCAGTTGTGATCTGTGGGCACTGGACCAAGAAAAAACGGTGAATAAAAAGCTCGCGACTCCTAACCCTATCCAAATCCACGGCCAGCAATTATCGTCGCAGCGGGATAGGGCCATTGGGATTGTCAGTCCGGACAGCAGGATCCCGAGACCTCCTCCCGCCATGTAAATTGAAATCGAGACGGCCGTCCGCCCTGCATTCCCCGGAAACAAGCCCGCGGCCAAAACGCCCCCGCAGATAAAGGAGAGCGCTCCGAAGACTCCGGCCAGAACCCGGAGAAGAAGAAGTGGGATGTAGGCATGGAAAAGCCCTGTTGTCAGAACAGCACTTGAAGTCAGGATCAATCCGAAACGGAAAATCATCCGAACTCCAAAGTGCCCGATCAGCGGTTTCGCTACGATAGATCCCAAGAGATACCCGATCGCATTGCTTGTATTCAACCATCCGGCTTCAGTGAAGTTTAGAGCAAGATCTCTTTTCATGGAAGGAAGAATGAGAGCGTAATCGAATCGGGAAAACCCGAGAGCGACGGCCGTTCCGAGCCCCAGAAGCCCGGACGGGAGAAAGTCTGTGAAGGAGGTAGGTTTCATGAATCTTCCTGTTTTTCCCGAAGGCTCGCTGCAATCAGTTTTCTGGCGGCATCCACTGCAAAAGAAACGATTTCCGGATCCTGATGAATGTAGGACTGTGTGATCGCACCGTCCCAAAGGATCATCAATTGCCGGGCTAGAAGGTCCGGATTGTCTGCTCCCGCTTCCTTTGCCAGTTTGAGAAAGATTTCCTGAATCATTCTCTTGTGTTTGGCAACCCTTGCGTGGATGGGATCTTCCGGTTTTGCCCTTTCTATTGCCGCGTTGATAAATGCGCATCCCCGGAAGGTCTCTTCATGGACGGTTTCCTTCAGGATCAGGAATATAGCCATAAGCCGGGTCTCCGGGGTGTGGTATCCGGAAAGGGCGTTCCCGATTATCTCGGCCCTTTGGGCAGAGATATGGTCGAGCACAGCCAGAATAAGATCGTCCTTGGAAGAATAGTGATGGTAGAGGGACATTCTGGCTACACCGGCTTTTCCGATGACCTCATTAATCCCGACATTGGAGATCCCATGAAGATAAAAAAGATTGGCGGCCGTTTCGAGAATACGGGTCCGGACAACATTTGAGGGAGTCTTTCCTGGATGAATGGGCTTTTTCATGAGTGCAATCATAATAGATAGACCGGTCTATATTCAATAGGTAAAAAAACGATTGTGACCAAGGGGGATTTGCTTCCAAGAAAGATTTTCTCCTGGCCCAATGATCTCCTGTTGAAACAAAGGTCCCACTGAGATATAGTAATCATATATATAATATATGTAATTACTACTGGAGGATCAGATGCTGACATGGAGGTATGAAGAAACGATTCCGACTACAGCTAATGCAGAACAGGTTTGGGCACTCTGGTCCCGACCCCACGAGTGGAATCATTGGGACGAAGGATTGGAATGGGTCACTCTGGATGGGCCGTTTGAGGCAGGAAGCAGGGGGCAATTGAAACCAGTTGGTGAGCCCATGGTGAATTTTGTCATGCTGGAGGTCCAAAAAAAACGGGGTTTCACGAACCGCTCCTTTCTGCCCCTGACCTGTATGGATTTTATACACACCTATTCGCCCGAAGACTCTCCGGGGAAGGGTGGGAAAATCAGCGTTCGTATCGAGATGCATGGGTGGTTAAGTCCTTTGTTTGCCCTACTGATTGGACGTGGTATCCAAAAAACATTGAAGGAGACCCTTGAGAAATGTTCAAGCCTTGCCGGGCAGCTTGAATGAGGGTGCGATACTGGATCGGGGTGGCATCTTGGTCTCACGTGAAATGGGGAAGGGCGGAGGGATTTGCTCAGTTGTGCCACGGCAAGGCCGCTCCGCTTCATCGGATGAGGGTGGGTGACTGGCTTGTCTATTATTCCCCGAAAACGGAGACCAATGAAAGGGAACCTCTGCAAATGTTCACCGCTATAGGCAGAATCATAGGGGAGAATATTTACCAATATCCCATGTCTCACGACTTTCTTCCCTTTCGGCGCGATGTCGAGTATTTAAAATGCAGGCCTGTCCATATTCATTCCCTGATAGCGAATCTGTCTTTTATCCGGGACACCGAGCATTGGGGGTATCCTTTCCGCACTGGGCACATCGAAATGACTGAAGAGGATTTTCTGCTGATTGCAAAAGCCATGGAGGTTAAACTGGATGGGTAGTACAAAAGCAGAGTGGCCGTTTTCTGAAAAAGAAGCCAATGACAGTACAGGTTTTCTGATCTGGCAGATTACGACGCTATGGCAACGAGCCATCGCTAGGCAATTGAAACCGTATGGGCTCACTCAGGTCCAGTTTGTCTTGCTGGCGGGCCTTCTATGGCTTTCTGCCAGAGAGAAGCATGTCACGCAGGTCATGCTTGCCCACCATTCGAAACTGGACGTCATGATGACCTCTCAGGTTTTGCGTGCACTGGAAGTGCGCGGGCTCCTCCTTCGCCGTTCTCATCCGACCGATACGCGTGCCAAAATATTGGAATTGACTCAAACCGGGCGGGATGTGACGGTAGCTGCCCTCCCGGTCGTTGAAGATGTTGATGACACATTTTTTGGTGAGAAAGGAGAGGGGCGCAAGGCTTTAAACAGGGAATTGCTCCGTTTGATTACAAAAGCCTGAGCCGTTCTTTCAATAATGAGCCGATGCGGTTGTGATTGTTAACCGCTCTCTTGTTCTTTGAGTTAGCATCTGATAACCTAACGACATGGTCACAGAATACTCCCTTATACCTCTCGCATCGCCCGATGATCCGCCTTCAAGACAGGCCATCTTGCTGGAGGCTTTGCGCCTGTTTGTCCGGGATGGTCTCTGCGAGACCAGTCTCAGGGATATTGCGGCAGCTACGGGTTATAGCAATACCGTGCTCTATAAGTTCTTCGAGAGCAAGAACACCCTGGCGATCCACCTTTTCGAACGCTGCTACGGAACGCTGGTCATGAGCGTACAGGAATCCATGGATCCTCAACAAACTTTCCATGAAGACCTTAACGCTCTGGTGGACCGCTACATTCGGTTTTTGGACCAGAACCTTGATGCCGTGATCTATGTTCATGAGAACCTGCGTCTTTTCTGGCCGCAGGCCAGCTCGAAAACGCGGCTCAATCCCCTTCTCGGATTGCTGAGACAATGGATCGAGAAGGGGAAGGCAGAAGGGACTGTCGATCCGGAGGAGAGTACCGATCTTCTGGCTTCTCTGACGATTGGTCTTCTGAGCCAGTTTGCCCGCATGCTGTATTTTCAGGAATGCGAACCCCCTGCGCTCAAATGGAGGGAATCTATAAAAGATCTTCTTGAACGGGCCCTCAGCCAAAAAGAAGGGAGATTCTAATGACTGGAGCCGAGCATTCTGTCCGTCTATTCGAGCGAGTGCGTTTGGGAGACGATGATCAGTGGATCCTTGTGCGGGGAAAGGAGCCGAGTCTCCCGGTTCTCCTGATCATTCAGGCCGGCCCGGGATTCCCTGTAATCCATGAAGCCGATGCTTTGGAAGAGCGGTTGAAATGGGAAGAGTCATTCCGGGTTGTCTACTGGGATCTGCGGGGGTGCGGGAAATCGTTCCACCGGGATGTCTCTTTCGGGTCTCAGCCCCTGGATCGTCTTGTCCTCGATGTAGAGGAGATGGTTGTTGTGCTTCGAAAGCGTCTGGAAGTCGAGTCTGTCTATCTGCTCGGATTTTCTCTGGGGGCAAGTCTTGCCGCCCTTGCAGCGTATCGGGCTCCGGAAGGGATCCGTGCCCTGATCGGGGTAGGTATGGATGTCCGGATCGAGGAAAGCGATGCGATGGCCCATGACTTTGTCTGGCAACAGGCGAGTGTGAGAAAGAACCGGAAAGCTTTGCAAGCGCTGGAACGTATTGGCCCCCCTCCTTACATGGAGAGCAAGGATTTCATGGAACGAGCGAAATGGATGACCGAGTTCGGGGGCATTCACCGTCGTGAACACTTTTCTTCGCTCCTCAGGAAAAATCTCTGGCGTCTTTTTTCTTCTCCGAACTATACATGGCGCGAGGCTTTGCAGGCACTCAGTGGGATCTCCCTTACCCAGGATTCTCTTCTTCCATCGATGAAAGACCTGGACCTTTTCCGTCAGGTTCCTTCTCTGGATGTTCCCGTATTTTTCTGTCAGGGACGACGTGATGCTGTTGCCCCTCCGGTTATTTTGCAGCGCTACCATGCTTTATTGAAAGCACCTCTCGGAAAGGAACTCTTCTGGTTCGAATCGTCCGCTCACCTGCCACATGATGAGGAGCCAGAGCGGTTTGCGGTTATTCTTAGGGAAATCAAGGCTCGCATGGAAAGGCCGAAAATTTTTTGACCTGAAAGTTATCAATTGCTTACCAATCAACTTTTAAAAGATGTAAGGAGATCCTGCATGGCACGAGACATTGAGACAATGATCGACATCCACGCTCCTGTCGCTGATATCTGGCGGATATTGATTGATCTTCCCCGGTACCCAGAGTGGAATCCCCTGGTAGTACGGGTATCTGGCTCTCTTACGGTCGGGAAACGATTGGACGTCGCTGTGCGTTTGCCTGGACGCCGGCCGATGTCTTTCTCTCCTATTCTCATCGCGATGACACCCGAACGGGAATTCCGGTGGGTTGGAACCTTTGGTATTTCTGCTCTCTTCGCTGGAGAGCACTCATTCCGGCTGATTCCAGAGAGCAATGGAGCGATCCGGTTCGAGCATTCCGAGCGCTTTACAGGTTTTTTGCCCCTATTCATGGGACTTCATTGGTACGAGCGTGTTCGTCAAGGCTTCGAATCCATGAACCATGCACTGAAAAAACGTGCAGAAACACTTGAAAAATAATGGATCCGGGAAAAGAGCGAAATTTTGGAAAAGCGAAGGCAAAGCCAATTTGTCTTTATCTTTTGAGCAATGGGTCTGTTTGTATCAACGGTAATCGACTCTCCAGAAATCCAGGAGATGGAATGGGCATATCTCCCGTTTGTGAAAGAAGTTCCGGACTTTTGGGGGGTGTGAAGGGGTGTAATCGGATGTCTTTACCCGAAAACTTCATCGTCTGATTTTATGCAACTGATTCTTTTTTCTATCAAAAAAGCG
>JAKBTA010000074.1 GCA_021844645.1 Nitrospirota bacterium | reverse complement strand
TTTCAGAAGTTTGAGGATCTGAACGGGGTTCAGGAGAACGTCTCACAAGAGCCCTGATCTCTTTTTTCACCAGACTAAATCACGCCATCTGTATCCATAGAAGGATGAACCTGGCGATGGTCGATACCCCATGCTTCTTCTTCTCCCCTGACGGCAAAAGCCGGAACAATGCCGACAATGAGATCGTCGATCCTCAGAATGGTTCTCCCTGAAAGCACCACACCCCTTCTGAGCGCGGTTATCATGATGATACCCTGTTCCTGAGCCCTGATCCTGGCTTCATCGACCGTGAGGGCAAGATAGACCGAACGATCCCTGATGGGAATGACCCTTGATTCCAGCTGGTGTTCCGCTATTTTTGCCGAAAGGCCGGCAAGAATCTGCTGGGAGCGGGCGTCTTCAAAAATCATGATCTGTTCTTCGATCTTTCCTTCCAGCCGATCCAGGGATTCAATGCGTTCAATGATTTTTCCGGATGAGCGGTTTTCTCTCAGAGATTCGGAAAACCTGGAAAAAAGGGGAGGGGTCTCAAACGTTTCCTTGCCAAGCATCTTGATCCATTCTGTTCTCCGATTCTTGATCGAGCGTCTTGTGAGTCGAAGCTTGAACCGGAGAATGATCGGATGGGCCAACTCCTGGAAAAGGGCGAGCAGTTCCCGTATGAGTCGCCATTCCTCCGAGAGCGTGTACCGAAACCAGCGATAAATCCGGGCAAAGGTCGTTGTTTTGTCTTGAGAGCCTGAAGGCTTCACGGAAAAACTCCTGATTCAATATGTTTGGTCCGGAACTTGATTCCCCCGGGAATCTTTGTCAGGGTAATGAGGCATGCTTGTATGGTACTTGTATCATGCCGGACTAAAACAGTGAAGAGGGAGGTCATTTTGGATAAAAAGACACTTGCATGGATAGGACTTGGAAACATGGGGCTTCCGATGGCCAGAAACCTCCATCGGAAAGGCCATCATGTCACAGGATACAACCGGACGCCGGAGAAGGCCCGGGATCTTTCTGCCCTGGGCGTCAAGCTCTTTTCATCCATCAGGGAAGCCATGTCCGGTCAATCCATTGTCGCGACCATGCTCTCCGATGATCCGTCTGTCCGTTCGGTCTGCGAAGGCGATTCAGGTCTCTTCGAACTTCTTCCCCCCAAGGGGATCCATTTGTCTTTCTCGACCCTTTCCCCCACTTTTGTCGAAGAGATGACCCAGGAACATGAACGTCGGGGACAAATCCTGATCTCCTGTCCGGTCTTCGGACGACCGGACAGGGCCGATGCTGCAACCCTGACGATCGTCACGGCAGGAGATCGGGAGGTCTTGGCCTTAATGGAGGACCTCTTCCAAGCACTGGGATCCGATCTTTTTCATGTCGGAGACAGACCGTCAAAGGCCAATTGGGTCAAAATTCTGGGGAACTTTACCCTGGGAGGGTTGCTTGAGACCCTTTCCGAGTCTTTGTCCTTGGGAGAGCGGGCAGGAATCAATCCGGAAACACTGGTGGAAATTCTCGATACCGCTCTCTACCACTCTCCTGTATTTCGCGGTTACGGCAATCTGATGGCAACAGAAAAATGGGATCCTGCGGGTTTCAGGATGAAACTGGGGCTGAAAGATATCCGTCTGGTGCTGAAAGAATCCGATGCACTGGAAGTCTCCTTGCCATTGGCAGACCTGATCCATTCCGGGTTTATCTCGGGAATCCACAGGGGATATGGCGAATTGGACTGGTCAGCGCTCAAGAAAGTACGAGCGGATGATTCCGGAAGGGAAGAAAACTCCAGTTCGTAACCATTACGTCCTCTTGCTATTTGCTTCCTTCTTCTCCGGAACGTGGGAGAAAAACATTATCTTTCTCGTCTTGTTTGCCCCGGTTCAGCCATTTATCCTCAGACGGTTCCGTCCTTGAGTCCTCCGGTGGAGATTTTGGCGTCGCAGGTGCCACAGAGACCACGTTCTGATCTCTGTTCATAATATGAAAACAGTCACAGAAAAATAAGTCGTTCGCGAGCCCATCTTGCCCTGTGGACCTCCTTCAGCGTCGTCACTGCTGTAATCTTCTGTGGCCGGTTTTATAGAGCTCTTCCTTATTTGAACTCCATGAAACTAGTCACATATCGCGCTTTCAACCAGACAGATCTTGTGCTCCCCATATTCCCTGCAGAAGGAGCTTTCGATCCGGGAAAAATCTTTCTATACTCTTTGTCGATGACAGAAAAGACGAAGGGATGCAGCTCCGGATTTCCTCCGAACTTTTCTCTTTCCTCTCTAACGACCAGACGCACACAAAAGAAGCAGGAAATGACTTCTCCTCATTTGTCTCCAGATGTTTGGGGAAGAGGGTAACTTCATGACAAAACGCTTGGCATTGACCAAGGTGGATCCGCCTTCTTCTGGAAGAGGAATATCCGCTCCTCAATCCGTACTCCCCCACCAAAGCGTCCGCTTAGAGGTGGGGGAGTGCAGAAGCATCCTGTGGGGGACTTATGGGAAAAACGAGGGTCGAGGCCTTTAGTGACGCCGTCATTGCAATCCTGATTACAATCATGGTCCTTGAAATGAAGGTTCCGGACGGCAGATCGCTCCAGGATCTTTTTCCGGTCATTCCCGTCTTCCTGAGTTACATCCTTAGCTATATCTACCTTGGCATCTATTGGAACAACCATCATCATATGCTCCACACCGTGGAAACGGTGAGGGGAGGAATCCTGTGGGCAAACCTCCATCTCCTCTTCTGGCTTTCCCTCATCCCCTTTGCCACACACTGGATGAACATGACCGATTTCGCAAGGATTCCGACAGCTCTCTATGGAGGAGTCCTCTTGATGGCCGCAATCTCTTATATGATTCTTCAGGGACGGATCATCGCGGCCCAGGGCTCCGAATCCATTCTGAAAAAGGCTATCGGAAAAGACTGGAAAGGGCGAGTCTCACCCTTGATCTACCTTTTGGCCATTTTTCTGGCGCTTTGGTCACGTTGGGAGGCTATATTTCTTTACGTCCTTGTGGCTGTGCTCTGGCTTATTCCTGACCGGAGAATTGAAAGGGTCCTGAGCGAATAGAAAAAGAAATGGAAGCGGTAATGACCACGGACGGAATCCCGCTGACGAATCTGAATTCCACCTTCGGGCAGACTCCCGGATTCTCCAAAGAGCCTTGAACCAGGGAAGGGAGCGGTTCGGCAAGGCTTCAAATCTTTGCTGTTCCATCAGTTGTAATCCGATGCTCCTCGATCCATGACGACATTCTTTTCTGAGTTTCACAAAAACCGGACAACTCTACTTGCTACAAACACTGCCACTTGATTCTTTTTCCAATCTGGACTATGATTCTCGAGCTTTTCGATGAAACAATTCGGTAATGCGGGATGAGTCTCCTTAGTTTATATCATGGGGCCGTAGTTCAGCTGGTTAGAACGCTGGCCTGTCACGCCAGAGGTCGCGGGTTCGAGCCCCGTCGGCCCCGCCATTACCAATCGATCGCTTTCAATCTTAAGGTTTGTTCTGTGAACTCTTCCCAAATTCTATCTTCCTGTTTAACCTCCCCGGTTCGAGATTGCTCGGCCAAATTTTTTGACAAATTAACTCATTGGTTCAGGCGACTGCCCCAATCTAAGACCACATGGATTCCCGTGATGAGAATCCTTCCAGAAAGAGTGATATGAGCCTTTTCTCCTTTTTGTCAAATGTCAGTCTCATGGCAGAACTCGTTCTTGGGTTACTTCTTTTTCTATCGGCTGTCAGTTGGGGGATTGTTTTTTTCAAATATTACATCCTGGGAAAAGAAGCCAAGGAAAGTGTTGCCTTTATTAAATCCTTCAAAAGAAGCGAACGGTTCTCAAGGCTTTATGAAGAATCGGCTGAATTCAAAAGCTCCACTCTCGCGTTTCTTTTTCGTTCGGCTTACGAAAAAGTCAGGGCGCTCAGGGACAAGACTGGATCTTCTGAATACAGCGAAAGGGATATTGACGTTCTTGAACGCACATTGATTCAGGCTCTTCAGGAAGAGACCGGCCGTCTTGAGACACATCTTCAGTTCCTGGCGACAACCGCCAATATTGCCCCATTCGTCGGCCTCTTTGGTACGGTTTGGGGGATTATCCATGCCTTCAGGGATATTACCCATCAGGCCTCTGCCAGCATCGCCTCAGTGGCTCCCGGAATTGCAGATGCGCTTGTGACAACAGCTGCAGGACTTTTTACCGCCATTCCAGCTGTTATTTTCTACAACACATTTCTTCAGAAAATCCGCAGGCTGACAGCCCTTGGTGATACATTCACCCTCGAACTACTGAACATTCTCGCTGAAAGCCGGTGGAAGGACTAATGAAGCTGGACATGCGTTCCCGCAGGAACGATTATCTTGCAGAAATCAACATGGTGCCCTTTATTGATGTTGTACTCGTTCTCCTGATCATCTTTATGCTTGCGACACCGCTGCTTTACAGGGGACTCAAGATCAACCTTCCCAAAACGGCCACCAACAGCCTCAAGAAACCTGCCCCCAAAGTCATATTGACCATTACCCATGACGGAAAAGTGTATGCCGATGCCAAACAGATCACATGGGACCAGGTCAAACCGTTTCTTTCTGCCGCCCATAAAAAAGATGCCAGAGTCACGGTCTATCTGAAGGCCGATAAAAAAGTCGACTATGGAACGGTTGTTCATTTGATGGATCTGGTAAAACAGTCTGGAATTGATCGACTTGGAATGATTACGGTACCGGTTCCCCAAAAAGCAGGTTGATATTTCGTGATCCGTTCACAAACCCGTTCGGTTGGCGGACTCTCTCCAGCCTGGTTCTACCTTTTATCCCTGCTGGTTCATCTTTGTCTTCTGCTCGCCATACTCCTTTTTAAGGATCATCGTCCGAAGGGATTTCCTTCCGCGACGACCGTCACTCTGGTGACCGAGACCGATGTCAAAAAAATTCCCTCTCCACCCGTTCCGAAAAAGTCTCCACCGGTCCCGAAACACTCAGAGCCCAAAAAAGCCGTGGTCAAAACCATTCCGGTCCATAAAAATGCGATTGTCCATGTACAGACAAAGCCTCATCCTGTCGTACACAAGCCAGTGCCCCAAAAAAAACGGCCGGTCATTCACAAAAAAATCCGCAAACCCGTTAAACCCAGCAAACCGGTTGTGAAAAAGCAGTCAAAGGTTTTTCACAAGAGTGCGCCCAAAAAATCTCTTGTCAAACCGCTTCCAACCAAAAGCAGGGTTGAAAATACCAAGCCCAATCCTGTTAAGATGGACATACAGGGGGAGGCATTCCCAACCTTCCTGGAACATCTGCTGATTTCCCGGATCAAGTCGAACTGGTTTCCTCCACCCAATTCCCAAGGGTTAAGAGCAACTGTCCGTTTTGTTTTATTGAAGGATGGTTCGATCAAGGGCGATCCCGAGGTGATCACCGGCTCCGGATCACCTCTCTTTGATGAAGCCGCAACAATGAGCGTCCTGAGGTCTGTGCCTTTTCCCCGGATGCCGTCCTCTTTTCGAAAAGAGGAAGAAGTGGTCACTGTCACACTTGAAGCCACATCCCATGGAGATGTTTTTGATGGAAAATAACAATACTTCCTTTTTTCATCAGCCAATACGCGTTGTTTCTCCCCTATCTCTGGTATTGATCCTTTTCACCACTCTCTTCTTCATGAGCCATGGAGAAAAGGCCAATGCGATCGATCTGAGCGTGATATCCAACCAGACCGGCCTGATGTTCAAACTTGCCTATATACCGCTGACACAGGGGGCGGTGGCATCATCGAAGGCGACCAAGGAGGCGCAGGATCTTATTTTTCGGGATCTGGTGGAGTCAGGGTACTTCGATGTCTCAATCCCCTCAAACGAAGCGGTATCCAAGCTTCAGGCGATCAGCCTGACAGGAGAGGGAACCTCCATGCTGGCTTCAGGAGGGTATGAAGGTGTCGCGGCGGCAAGAGTGACCGAAGACGGAACGGGTACTCATGTTCTCGGGGTTGTGAGGGATCCGGTTTCCGGAAAGGTTCTCCTCTCAAGAGAATACACCACTTCCGGTGCGGCAAGGCACGCGATCCATCGATTTGTCGATGATGTCATCTTTCAGTTTACCGGGCTTAAGGGAATCGCGATGGCAAAAATCGCTTTCATCGGAAAAAATCCCAGGCGTGGATATGATCTCTACGCGATGGATTTTGATGGGGAAGGGTTGCATCGTCTGACCTTTGACCATGTTCTCGCCTACTCTCCGGCATGGTCATTAAAAACCCACCAGATCGCCTATGTCTCCTATCTTCACATGGACCCGCAGATTCTCGTTTACGATCTCCGGACGGGAAGAAGAACCGCTCTGGCAAGATTCCCGGGGCTCAATATCACTCCCGATTTTTCACGAGATGGCATTCATCTGGCTGTGGCGCTTTCAAAAGGCAACCGTTCACAACGGACAGAAATTTATGTAACGACCCTCAAGGACAAGACCTTCAATCGATTGACCTTTTCCCGGAGCAACAATCTCTCCCCCTCATGGTCTCCATCCGGAAACCAGATCGC
>JAKBTA010000073.1 GCA_021844645.1 Nitrospirota bacterium | reverse complement strand
ACTCATGAGGGGTGAGTGCTAATCACCACAAGAGAAGCGTTATTCATCTTAAAGGAGGAGGATCGATGAAGTTTAAACCGTTGAAGGATCGTGTTTTTGTAAGTTATTCCGAGGAGGCCGAAAAAACTCAGGGTGGCCTTTATATACCTGATGCGGCTAAGGAAAAGCCCCAGAAGGGGAAAGTCGAAGGAATCGGCGATGAAGTGAAGTCGCTTAAGGTTGGGGAGATTGTCCTTTTCGATAAATATTCCGGTTCGAAAATCACGATGGAAGGCACTGAATATCTGATCCTGAAGGAAGAAGATATTCTCGGAGTCTTGACCGCCTGATCCATCTTCAAATGATGGGTTGAGTCTCTTTGGATTTTTCTCATTATTTTTGGAGCTAAATGATCTCAAACTTTTCAGGGAGGTTTTCTTAAATGGCAAAACAAATGAGCTACAGTGAAAGCGCTCGTTCCTCGATTCTTCGTGGTGTGACCGCTCTAGCCGATGCAGTTAAGGTAACACTGGGTCCAAAGGGCAGAAATGCTGTGATTGAAAAGAAATTTGGAGCCCCTACCATTACAAAGGACGGCGTGACCGTAGCCAAGGAGATTGAGCTCAAAGATCCTTTTGAGAACATGGGTGCCCAGCTTGTTAAAGAAGTTGCTTCCAAAACAAGTGACATTGCTGGCGATGGTACCACCACAGCCACCGTTTTGGCCCATGCGATCTACCGGGAAGGTGTGAAGAACGTGACTGCCGGTGCCAATTCCATGGATCTGAAGAGAGGAATTGATCTTGCTGTCCAGGCTGTCATTGCTGAGCTGAAGAAAATGTCCAAGCCTTGCCAGGATAAAAAAGAAATTGCTCAAATCGCGACAATTTCTGCAAATAATGATCCTGAAATTGGTCGTTTGATTGCAGATGCAATGGACAAGGTTGGCAAAGACGGTGTTATCACTGTTGAAGAAGCAAAAAGCATGACAACCTCTCTTGATGTTGTGGAAGGTATGCAGTTCGACAGAGGTTATACCTCGCCATATTTCATTACCGACCAGGATCGCATGGAAGTCAGCCTTGAAAATCCATATATCCTGATCCATGAAAAGAAAATCAGCAGCATGAAGGATCTTCTGCCGATTCTTGAGCAGACTGCCAAAATGGGCAAACCAATCATGATCATCGCAGAAGAAGTTGAAGGTGAAGCTCTTGCAACGCTTGTTGTGAACAAGCTTCGTGGAACACTTCAGGTTGCTGCAGTCAAAGCTCCTGGTTTTGGTGATCGCAGAAAAGCCATGCTTGAGGACATCGCCACATTGACTGGCGGTACCATGATTGCCGAGGATCTCGGAATCAAGCTCGAAAGCATCAAGCTTACAGATCTCGGACGTGCCAAGAGAGTGACCATCGACAAGGATAATACCACTATCGTCGAGGGAGCTGGTGAGCATGCCAAGATTCAGGCTCGTGTCAAGCAGATCAAAAATCAGATAGAAGAGTCCACCTCTGATTATGATCGCGAAAAGCTTCAGGAGCGTCTTGCCAAGATCGTTGGTGGAGTTGCCGTCATCAATGTTGGTGCTGCAACAGAAACCGAAATGAAAGAAAAGAAAGCTCGTGTTGAAGATGCCCTTCATGCAACCAAGGCAGCTGTGGAAGAGGGTATCGTTCCAGGTGGCGGTGTTGCACTTCTTCGCTCTATCGATGCACTGAACTCCGTTCAGGCCACAGGAGATCAGAAGATCGGTGTCAACATTATTCGCCGAGCACTTGAAGAGCCCCTTCGTCAGATCTCACAGAATGCCGGACTTGAAGGTTCCGTTGTGGTCCAGAGAGTTCGCTCTGAAAAAGGTACGATGGGATTTGATGCGGCTTCAGAAACTTATGTTGACATGATTCAGGCTGGAATCATTGACCCGACAAAGGTCACCCGCTCAGCGCTTCAAAATGCGGCGTCTGTTTCAAGCCTGATGCTGACAACTGAAGTCATGATTGCTGATATTCCGGAAAAAGAGCCCAAGGCCCCAGCAATGCCAGGTGGCGGTATGGGTGACATGTATTAAATCCGAATGCGTAAGCGTTTGGATCTTGTTTTCAGGAAAGAGGAAGGCAGAAATGCCTTCCTCTTTTTTTTACTGGATAGATTCTGTTTATCTGTTTTTTTAAGGATTTTTGTTTGACAGTCCCGGGATTCGCCTCATACAATAGCGGGATAGGAGATTAATCTGTCTTTTGTGATTTCCCTTGAACGTTATTGATCAAGCTTCTAGCTCTTCGGGAACTTTTGGGAAATCTTTCCCGTGATGGGTTGGGGTATGGTTTTTTCATTTAAAGCAGTGAAGGAGGGTTCATGGCAGGGTCAGTAAAGGAAGTTGGCAGTCAGGAGTGGGAAAAGGACGTCCTTGGATCAAAGGGACTGATGATGGTCGATTTTTGGGCTCCATGGTGTGGTCCTTGTCGCTCAGTTGCTCCTATTGTAGAAGAGCTTTCCGTCGAATATGCCGGAAAGGTCCAGTTTGTAAAGCTCAACACTGATGATAATCAGGATATTGCTGTACGATATCAGGTAATGGGTATTCCAACACTCATGTTCTTCAAGGACGGACAGATTGTTGATAAGGTTGTCGGTGCACAGAGCAAGAAAAACTTCAAAGATAAAATCGATACTCTTCTTGCTTCATAATCGTTGTTGATGCCTCAAATGATCGGGTGCCAGAGTTTTTTTGACACCCGTTCATTTTCCTTCCGTATTTCCAGGGATATTCTTGATGCTTGAGTTTCTCAATATTCGTTCGATTGCCACGATTGATCAGAACATGATTTCTTTTGGACCGGCTCTGACAGTGGTGACTGGCGAAACAGGTGCGGGAAAATCATTGTTTGTTGATGCAATCGATTTTATTTCCGGAGGGAAACCCAAAGGTTTGAGCATAAGGCCAGGGCATAATGAAGGGGTTGTTGAGGCGGGATTTTCTCCTCTTGGGATCATACCGGAATTTATGAAAGACATTGTGTCTGAAAATGAGGATATCGTCATTCGGCGTGTCCTTCTTGAAAATGGGAGAACGCGCCAGACCGTTAATGGGCACTCTGTATCTGCTGGACAGTTGCTGGAGGTTGGGCGGCTTTTACTCGATATTGTAGGTCAGGGAGAAAGTTTCCGGCTTCTTGATGCTCGCCTGAATCGAAAAATTCTGGATGTTTTTTCGGAAGCAGAGTCTTTGGTCGAAGATTATGAGGTTCTCCGGTCAAAAAGGAAATTGCTTCTTGCCGAGCTTGATCGCCTCTCGGAGATTGAGGGAAGGCTCCTAGCAGAAAAAGATTCCATGATGGAGAAATTTGACGACAGGACTCTTCTTTCCCCCGTGGAGGGAGAGTGGGCAGCTCTTTCTGATCTTCTTTCGGCACATCAACATGCAAAGGAGCTGGAAACCTGTGTCGGGAACATTATCGATACTGTTTATGATGGAGATGTTTCCGTTCTGGGGCAGCTGAGGCATCTGGAGGCGGAGCTCAATCGCTTGACCGAATATGATAGCCGATTGATTGGAATCCATAAGTTGCTTGCAGAGTCCATGACCATTCTTCGGGAACTTTCGGGAGATGCCAGAAGTTATCTTGAAAATCTTGAATTTGATCCCCAAGAGGCGTTGAGAGTTGAGACTCGGTTTGATCTTTACCAGAGGTTATCAAGAAAATATCGGGTAGATCCTCAACAATTATGGAGTTTTTTTTCGGATATCACTCTTCCCCCCTCGGATGAGATTGAGGCACAATTGGCTACAACGCGTTCCGAGATTGGGACTGTTGAGGATGAGCTTTTTGTGCTTTCAGGATTGATCCGGGAGAAGAGAATTGAAGGGGCAAGGAAGCTTGAGCCCATGATGAAAGATCGCCTCACGAAGCTTAAGCTTGAAAATGCCGTTTTTATCGTTGACAGGATGGATCTTCCCCAAGGAGATTTTCCTCCGGGAGGGGCGGATTCTGTCCGATTCCTTTTTTCAGCCAACCCAGGCATTCCTCCCAAGCCCCTTGATGAAGTTGCTTCGGGTGGAGAGGTTTCGAGACTTCTTTTGGTATTGAAATGGATTCTTTCAGACAGGGATGCAGGATCAACCCTTATTTTTGATGAGGTCGATTCCGGAATCGGCGGAGAGGTTGGAGAGGTATTGGGAGACCTTTTGTCAGAAATTGCCCAACACCGTCAAGTGGTGACGATCACTCACCTGCATCAAGTTGCCAGAAAAGGGAATGCCCATTTGCTTGTTCAGAAAAACCTGGTCGGGGATATCGTTCAGTCGAGTGTTCGTGAGATTGAAGGAGAGGTCAGGGTGGGAGAGATTGCCAGAATGTTGGGAGGGGATGCAATGTCTCCTTCGACAAGACTTCTTGCCCGAGAACTTTTACAAGACCGTTTGGGGTAATCCGCACGAAAGAATCCTTTCTGACTCTTCTCTCTCCCATCTTGTTTTCTAGGGGTGTTTTCTAATGGTATTCAGGATTTTTTTCATATCAGCTCCCAGTCTCTGAAGATCTCCATTTCTAAGGGCCCCGTCAGCATCTTTTTCTAGGGCATGGAGTTCTACCCATCCATCTTCTTCCCCAATCCTGGATCGGACTTCATGTTTTTGTGGTGGATTGGCTTCATTCCCGGAAGCGTTGTTAAAAAGGGCGTCGATCGCTTCAGAAAGCGTTTTTCTCATCACGACACGATCACCCATCGAGACAATAACCCTCCTGAGCTCCGGAAGTGCTCCCTGACTGGTGGCCTCAAGATACAGTGGTTCTACATAAAGGAGTGTGCCCGCAACAGGAATGATGAGAAGTGTTCCCCTGACAACATGTGATCCTTGCTGATTCCATAAGGTGAGCTGTTTTGAAATGGGCCCCCTCTGGTCTATGCGGGCTTCGATCTGATCAGGTCCGTAAATGAGTCTTTCCTTGGGAAAGGTAAAGACCTTCATTCCGCCAAGGTGTTTTCCATCAGACCGCCCGACGAGCCATGCGGAAAGATTCTGGCGTTGTGATGGGGTGTAGGGAAGCATCAGGACGTATTCTTCCTTGCTGGAGCCAGGGAGTCTCATGACGGTGTAGTAAGGGCTCATCGACTGCTCATTTCGTGTGGGCAGGTCCCAGAGATCTTCCCTATTAAAAAAAGTATGTGGATCTGTCATGTGATAAGACTCATAGACTTTGGCAAGAATCGAGAAAATACCCGGGGGAAAGCGAAGATGGCTTTCAAGGTCCGTTCCCATCATTTCCATCGGTTTGTAGAGATCCGGGAAAATTGCCCTGTAGGTGGCAATCATGGGGTCACTGGGGTCTGTTACATAAAAGGTTGGTATTCCTGACTGGGGATCGACTATGACTCGGACCGGATTATGGATCATGTTGATTTCCCGGTGCCAGCTTCCCAACGCAGACAGATGTCCACCCGCGAAATGAGACCTCGGGTTGATCATGGCCAATGGACCCGGAACTTCCTTTGAATATGGGACATGAGAAGATGTTGTGTATGCATCAATCATCCAGAGTAATCGGCCGTGAGCGGTGACAATCGGGACGGGATCAGGGTCCAGGGTAAGGTAGGGCGCTAGGTTATGGACGATTGTAAAAATGTTGCGATGGAAAAGAATCCGACTTTCAGGGGTAATGGCATCGGAGAGAAAGATTTTGGGTGTTCCGAAATGATAACTGAACAAGATCTTCCTCATGGTTGAGGATAATCTGATTCCACCCTTGCCGTTATAGTGGCTGTAGACATTTTTATTTCCGCTGGGATAATCAAATTCACCGACTTGTGTATTGACAATCGCATAGGGCAAGTTCCGGTCCGCAAAATAGATCCTTGAATGTTTGAGTGGAAGGGATGCGGGTGTCTCCGGTGGGATATTTCTGATCCAGAAGATAGGGAGTCCCTCGTCTGTTACCCTGTTGACCGGAGCCATGATCAATCCATGTCCATGTGTATAGGCCAGATGAAGATTAATCCAGTTAGGCGAAGGCAGGTTGCTGTAAGACAGCTCCCGTGGTGCCAGAAGAACCTGCCTGAGTTGCCCATTGACCGTGTAACGGTCGGGTGCCAGCAAGGGGAATTGATAGTAAGTCCGTATTTGTTGCAATTGTCTGACTGTCGTCAAAAGGGGACGATGATCCCAGAGCCGGATATTATTGATGGTGGGTGCATTTTTTTCAAAATCCTGTTGGCTGGGTGTCTTGAGTTCCGAAATATGTTCCACTTTTACCCGGTCGAGCCCATAAGCCATTCTCGTCCACTGGATATTTTTTTCGATATAAGGCTTTTCCCGATGGAACTGGTCAGGCAGAACGACAAATCGCTCAAGCATATCAGGATAAATGACTGCTCCGATAAAGTATGCTGCCGCCGCAGTGGTTCCAAGTCCGAGTGGAAGGAGACTCTTTGACTCTGAAAATGCTGCAAGAAGACAGGCAGCCGTTGTCAGAAATGCCATGATCGATGCGAATAGGAGTGCAGGTATGGTTGAGTGAGTCTCTGTATAGCCTGGTCCAGTGATCATTTCATGTGTT
>JAKBTA010000072.1 GCA_021844645.1 Nitrospirota bacterium | reverse complement strand
AAATGCCCCCAAAAACTGACCAAGAGGCTTGAAGTTAATCCTAAATCGGAATTCGGGTACTTTTCGAAACCTTGCAAAAGATGGAACGTTCCTTATTTCCTGATTTCCTGTCTTCAGGCGAAATGCCAGCATCCGAATCCGGTCTCAGGCGTTACCAACAGACTTTCCATGGTTACAGAATGCGCCATCATCCCCTGGCAAGAACGACCAGAGGGAGGACTTCACCCAACACTGGTAACAGGACAAGGATCCCGCAAAAATTGAGGAGGTTCATTTGAAAGGGAGCGAGACAGTAAAAACAGATCCTTCTCCGGGTGTACTCTTGACACGAATACCTCCACCCAAAAGTTCAAGGACATGTTTCACGATTGAAAGCCCCAGCCCTGTCCCCCCCATCTCCCGGGACCTCGCACGATCAACCCGGTAGAACCTTTCAAAAATCCGGCCAAGATCTTCCTTTGGAATTCCGACTCCCGAGTCAGAGACAGAGATTTCAACACGTCCCTGAAAGATCTGGGCGCCAACACTGACAGTCCCTCCGGACGGAGTGTACTTCAATGCATTATCCAGCAAATTGGAGAGGACAAGATTCATTTTCCCCTCATCTGTCTCATACACCAGATTTGGAGGGTCGATCTCCACGATAAGCCTGATTCCCTTTTCCCTTGCCATCTCCCGGATTGCTTCCAGAATACTGGCTACCTGAGATGAAAGATCAACAGGCTTCATGACCAAACTGGCTTTCCCTGACTCCAGTGTTGCCAGATGGAGAAGATCGGTCACAATTGAGTTGAGCCGGTGCGACTGGTTCACAATAATCTCAAGAAAGCTTCTGGCCGTCTTTGGATCCTCAAGAGCCCCATCCATCAAGGCTTCTGCGAACCCCGAAATCGAAGTCAATGGCGTTCTGATTTCATGAGAAACATTGGCCACAAAATCTTTTCTGACCCTTTCAAGACGTCGTATTTCAGTCAGATCATAAAACAGAAATATCCCGTACCCCGATTTGGGGCCAGAGTCTCCGAGCGTCCTGATTCCAAGAAGACTCCATGTCTTTGAAAGGCCACCAGAATAGGTCACCTCTGTATGAACCGGATTGTTTCCGGACAGAACCTCTTCGATCAGGTCATCAATACCGGCTTTTTTAGCCAGCAAACCAAGAGGCTCTCCAATAATTCTGGGTTCATCCGGAAAGAAACGACAAAACGACTTGTTATGAAGCAGAATGTGACCTTTTATATCAGTAACCGCAACACCTTCGACCATATGGTCAAGAACCGCATCAGAACGGGCAGCAAGTTCCTTCACTTCAGATTCTCTCTGCAACTTTTCGGAATGCGCACGACTCACATTCAGATAAATTTCATCCAGAAGGTCATCAAACCAGGTATTTTCCTGCATTCTTTGGGGAGCATCAAATGATATCTGGATCTGACGACGAACCTGACGGGAAATATATGTGATCAGGAGATAAAGGAAGATCAATAAAAAAAGGATTAAGAGTGATCGCTCTAAGGTTCCCCTGAGTCTCGAGAAAAACCAGCCAGCAGAAAAAATAACAAGGAACAGGGTCGCAATAACCCCGCGGAAGGTCATTTTCAGTCGATCCCGTCTGGATCATCCGAAAATTTGTACCCAATCTGCTTTACAGTCTGTATCTTGTCCTGGAAAACGCCCATTTTTTTTCTCAGTCTTCTGATATGAACATCAACGGTCCGGTCTGTTCCCTCATAATCATCCCCCCAGACCAGATCGAGGAGAGTGGCGCGATCAAGGACGCGACCGGCATTTTTCATCAGTGTCTTAAGAAGGGAGAACTCTTTTGCCGTCAATGGCATCGTTACCCCTTCGGCAACAGCCTCATGACGCGATTCATTCACTGAAATATTGCCTATGCGAATAATATCGTCCGTCTTGCTTTGGGGCTCCAGATGAACTCGTCTCAAAATGGCACGAATTCTGGCAAGGAGCTCTTTCGGATTGAACGGTTTCACCAAATAGTCGTCCGCACCCAGTTCAAGACCAATGATCCGATCCGTTTCATCAGCCTTCGCTGTCAGGATAATAACGGGAATCTGGTTTGTCCTCGGATCCTTTTTCAGCATTCTGTTTAAGGAAAGACCGTCGACCCCGGGAAGCATCAGATCCAGAACGATCAAATCCGGCAACTGGGACTTGATGGCAGCAAGGCCATCGGTTCCATTGGATGCCTCCAGAACCTCATAATGCTCCTGGACAAGATAGTGGCGAACCAATGTCCGAATATCCGCTTCATCCTCAATCAGTAGAATCCGACGACTCATCAGTCACCCTCCTTCAAGATGAGAGGAAATTCCGATACTTTGCCATTCTGGATCCGGAAGATTCTTAAAGCTGGAGGTGTCGTCACAGGAGAGGCAAGAAGATAAAAAAGATCCGGGTAATAGGCCAGATTGATATCTACAACAGACGGGTATGCTTCTGAGAGTGGGTGAGAATGGTAAATCCCCCATAGAGACATCCCCTCGAGTCTTATTGCCTTTCCGACAGAAAACTGCTCCTTGGGATCCATCTGATACCTGACAGGAGAATGAAGAATGTTTGTCATGGGAATAACACGAACCGGACTGCCTTTTTGATCTGCTGCAACAAGACCGCAGCACTCCTCCGGATGGACCGAACGAGCATGATCTACAATTGACTGATAGAGTGCCCTTGAAAAGAAAACAGGCGTGGATGGCTCATTTGTCAAGACAGAACCTTGGACTATATGGCACAGGTCACATCAGTGGAACCACTGACTGAATGGATCGTCGCATGAGGGCCACATAGCCTGCACTGAGGATCTTTAGGAACTCTCACTCGCCGAAAGTCCATCGAAAGGGCATCGTACAGGAGCAGTCGATCCGACAAAGGTTCTCCGATTCCAAGCAACAGCTTGACCACCTCAGCCGCCTGCAGCGTTCCGATTGTTCCGGCAAGAACACCCAAAACCCCTGCCTCCGAACACGATGGAACAAGACCCGGAGGGGGTGGATCTGGATAAAGGCAACGGTAGCAAGGAGTATCCATATACCCCCTGATGGCGATCACCTGCCCCTCAAATCGCAAAATAGATCCTGAAACCAGGGGTTTTTTCAAAAAATAGGCCGCATCATTGACCACATACCGCGTCCCAAAATTATCTGACCCGTCAACAATGACATCATACCCGGAAAAAAGCTCCATGGCATTGTCTGATGTCAGCCGTTCCTGATGGCAAATAACTTCAATATCAGGGTTCAGCTCATTCATGGTCTTTTTTGCAGAAAGAACTTTCGGCACGCCCAAAGTGGCTGTTGAATGAATGATCTGTCTTTGCAAATTGGACATATCGACCGTATCAAGATCCACCAGCCCGATCCTGCCAACTCCTGCCGCCGCCAGATAAAGCGCAACAGGACTTCCAAGCCCGCCAGCCCCAATAATCAGAACGCTCGAGCCCAAAAGGGTCCGCTGCCCAATGCCACCAACCTCTTTTAAAATGATATGGCGGCCGTATCGGGTGATCTGCTCTTCAGACATCTCCTTGACCGGCTTCGCAATACCCTGACTCATCTCTTGATCTCCTGGCAATTTTGCCATCCCAATGAATATGGAAATGGATGGCGGCAACTGATTTTACAACAAAAATCTGTTCGACACCATCAAAAACGGTACTATCCCTCAAGAATACTTTTCTCAAGAGGATCGACATGGACTCCTTTTTTCCTGAGCCAATCGATCGTAGATTCGATCTCAGAAAGATCTCCGACCAGTTCAAGCTCCATCCAACCGGTTTTATCCGAAACATCCGCTCTCCGAATATTTGGAACGACCTGAAAGTTTTTCGAAATCTCATAAATGATCGGATCCCGGACACGGTCCTCAGGAAAAGTCAGGTGAATTCTGAGCTGAGCCATCGTTCTAAGCCCCCCCGGCAATCGCCGGAATAATGGATACTTCATCACCGGAAGAAAGTGGCGTTGATACCCCTTCCCTGAACCGGATGTCCTCTTCATTAACATAGATATTGATAAATCGCCTCAGTTCCCCGGACTCATCCATCATTCTTTCCTTCATTGCCGGAAACCTTCTGATCAAATTGTCCAGAATCTCCCTGACAGATGTTCCTTCTTCCGAAAGTTCGGATTGTCCACCTGCAAGAGGCCTCAATGGAGTTGGAATACGAACCAGCACAGACATAAATCCTCCTAGGATTTCGGGTTTACAATTTGTCTAAAGGAAGACAGGTTTGGGTCAATGCTGACCGGCTGGGAAAGAGAACCGGCCAAAGCTTCCATTGTCTTCAAACCATTTCCAGTAATATATGCAACAGTCAGGTCATCAGGACGGATCGCCCCTTTCTGAGCCAGTTTCTTAAGGCAGGCCACAGTTACCCCGCCAGCGGTTTCAGCAAAGATGCCCTCTGTCTCGGCAAGAAGCTTCATGCCTTCAATAATCTCGGGATCAGTCGCCTCTTCGACCTTTCCACCAGACTTCCCGACGACATCAAGGGCATAGAAGCCATCGGCAGGATTCCCGATCGCCAATGACTTGGCAATCGTGTTCGGACGAACAGGAACGATATGGTTCTTTCCGGAAACATACGCCTGATAAACCGGAGAACACCCGGATGCCTGTGCTCCATTGACTTTCAACAGAGGGTTTTCCGCCACAAGCCCAAGACGGGTAAACTCGTGGAATCCCTTCCATATCTTGGTCAAAAGAGAACCTGACGCAATCGGTACAACAACTTGATCAGGAACCTTCCACCCCAGCTGTTCGGCAGTCTCGAACGCCAACGACTTGGAGCCTTCGGCATAGTATGGACGAATGTTGATATTCACAAAGGCCCATGGATACTCTGCTCCGATTTCACTGCAAAGCCGGTTCACATCATCATAGGTTCCCTTGACGGAAACAACCGTCGGTTTGTAGATCAGGTTTCCAAGAACCTTGCCCGCTTCCAGATCATGGGGAATAAAAACAAAACACTCCATACCGCAACTGGCAGCATGGGCTGAAACGGAGTTCGCAAGATTGCCTGTCGAAGCACAAGCGATTGTCGTAAATCCAAGCTCCCGCGCCCTTGTTGTTGCGACCGCTACAACCCGGTCCTTGAAAGACAGCGTTGGATGATTGACCGTGTCATTTTTAACATAAAGATTTTTAAGGCCGAGTGCCTTGCCAAGACGTTCTGCCCGAACAAGCGGGGTCATCCCTGCATGAAGTCCGGCCGTAGGCTCACCGAGAACAGGAAGAAGGTCCTTGTATCGCCAAAGCGAAACGGGACCAGCCTCTATGGACTGGCGAGAGATCTTTCTGCCGATAACCTCATAATCGTACTCGACTTCCAGAGGGCCAAAACAAAATTCACATACATGGATCGCTAAAAGCTCATACCTTCTGCCGCACTCGCGGCACTTGAGCGCTTTCACGCCTGAGTGGGCAGAAGAGTCAGAGTGGATTGGCACAGACGGGTTGCTCATAATCGTGAAGCTCCGTAATGGTTGGATTGTCACCGCAAACGGGACAACGGGGGTTTTTCCGGACACCCACTTTTCGAATAAGAACAGTCAAGGCATCATAAGTTAGAAGATGGTTCGTCAAAAGCTCCCCTTTTCCAAGAAGGAACTTGAGAACCTCAGTAGCCTGAATCGATCCGACAACTCCGGCAATAACACCGAGGACACCCGCCTCAGAGCAGGTCGGAATAGCACCGGCTGGAGGTGGTTCCCTGAAAATACAACGATAGCAGGCACTGTTTCCGGGAATAATCGTCATCACCTGGCCAGAAAACCTGAGGATCCCCCCATGGACAAGAGGCTTTCCAGTGAGAACAGCCAAATCATTTATCAAAAACTTGGCAGAAAAATTATCCGTTCCATCCACGATAACATCATAGGGAGCAGCGATCTCCCGTGCATTTTCTGCATTGAGCAGCACCTGATATGTCTTTACTTCGACATCAGGGTTGAGTCCGGTCATCTTTTCGGAAGCAGAAAGGACTTTGGCCCTTCCAACATCTTTCGAGTGGTGAATGACCTGGCGTTGAAGGTTCGAAAGGTCGACCACATCCATATCGACAATCCCTATATGCCCCACCCCGGCTGCAGCAAGATAGAGGGCTACAGGACTGCCGAGCCCTCCAGCCCCAACAATCAGCACTCGTGAGTTCAAAAGCTTTACCTGGCCGCTCCCGCCCACCTCGGATAGCAATATGTGGCGCGAATAGCGGTGTATCTGATCTTCTGTCATTTCCATTTCAATATCCTCACAGATTTGACCTTCTCATCCTGAAGCAGGATCAAATCGAAAAACAGCTTTCAGAGGTTCAAGTATCTTTCCATTGAAAAATAACGTTCAAAGCTATCACAGACAATTGTCACAACGTGTGACCCCGAAGGCAACTCCCGAGCTAACCGGAGGGCTCCGACAACATTTGCTCCTGACGTAATGCCTGCCATCAACCCCTCTTCCTGCGAAAGACGCCGGGTCATGTCTATCGCTTCACGATCGGAAATCTGCTCGACCCTGTCGACCACTGAACGATTAAAGGTCCTGGGCTCGAAACCCGCACCAATTCCCTGTATCCGGTGAGGCCCCGGAGCCCCCCCGGAAAGGACGGGCGAAGACGATGGTTCAAGTGCCCATATTTTGAGATCTCTTTTTTTCTCCCGGAGAAATCGGCCGACACCGCTGATGGTGCCGCCTGTTCCCACTCCGGCAACGAGCGGAAAGACCGGTATC
>JAKBTA010000071.1 GCA_021844645.1 Nitrospirota bacterium | reverse complement strand
GGGATAGAGGGGAAGGTCCAGACGGCGGATAAGGTTTCCATGGGGGAAGCGACGTCCTGCATTGTTCATCTGCACGGGGGCAGCGGGGGGCGAAGGCGCACCCCGGAGGAAGCTCCCAGAGAGGTGGAACCTGGCCACCGATCGCTTCAAGGGGACCATCATGGCGAGTATAGGTACCGCCTTCCGGACGCGACTTGAGAAGGGCCTGGCTGTAGGGGTGGTCCGGACCATCATGAAAAAAACGGTTTCTGTCGCACTTCTCGATAATACGGCCAGCATACATAACAAGAATCCGGCTCGCGCGGTTTTTGACCACGGACAGATCGTGCGAAATGAGGATCATCGAGGTGTTGCGCTTCCGATTTTCTGCGATCAGCAATGAGAGAATCTGGGTGGCCATCGTCACGTCCAGAGCGGTGGTTGGCTCATCGAGAATCAGGAGTTCCGGATCGAGCGCTGTTGCCATGGCGATCATGACTCGTTGTCTCATTCCTCCCGAGAGCTGGTGCGGATAGGATTTTGCGATCCTGTCAGGGTTTTGTAGTCCTACCCTGCTGAGAAGCGACTGGATGAAAACGGTCTGATCAGCGATCTGGACACATCCGGGATGGCTTTTCAGGATTTCTTCGATTTGGGTTCCGATGGTGAGGATGGGGTTCAGGGCGCTTTGAGGTTCCTGGAAGACCAGTCCGATCCTGGCCCCCCTGATGGTGTTCCATTGGAGCTCGGTCAGGTCCTGGAGGGGGGTTCCCCGGAGAAGGATCTCTCCCCGGATCGTTGATCCTTTTGGGGTCAGTCCGAGCAGGGAAAGGCCGGAGAGGGTCTTTCCGGAACCTGACTCCCCTACAATGGCAAGGATCTCTCCGGGGTGAACGTCAAAAGAAAGATCCCTGACAGGGATGATCTCTCCCTGGGGAGTTTTGATCCGGACAGTAAGGTTCCTGACCGAAAGAAGAGAGTCTTTCCCTTCCATCAGCCATCGGTCTCCCGGTAAGTGGTTCTGTAGATATCCGTTTCATAGACTGTAACGGCAGCAAGGTGAAGCTTTCTTTCTTTGGCCTGAGGATCGTCGAGAAGGGCCTGTTTCATCCGGGAATAAATAAAATAGGCCACATTTTCAGACGTTGTCGTTTTGTCCGAAAAGAAAGGGTGGTTGTTCAGGTGGGTATGGTCCAGCTCGGAAATAATGGGAGAGAGCATCATCTCCGCCTGGTGATAGTCAAGTGCCATGCCCAGATGATCAAGCGTAGTGGCCCGGATGGTGACCTCGACTTTCCAGTTGTGCCCATGGAGTCTGGCACATGCTCCGGGATATCCAGGGATCTGGTGGGCGGCCGAAAACTGGGTTGTGACGCTGATGTCGAACAAGGGATTCCTCGAAGTCTTTGATGATTGATGTTTCTGCCATTTTACCTGAAATGAAAATGAAAACCTATTGTTCTTGAGACCTGGTTTTTTCGGACCATGCAGGACGGGAAGGGAGATGCTCGCAGTCGGGTTCTGTGGTCAGATGGAAATCGCGATGAAATATGCTATTGTTGTTTGCTCCCGAAAAGGTCTAAAAACGCCCGCTTTCCATACTTCGTGCCATGGGGGCCGGTCTCTTGTCCAGGCACTTTTTATTTTTGAAATCATTCTACTTATGTTTTTTGATTCATCCCCTGACCTTTTGGGGATGGCGAGCGACCATTGGGGAATTGTCCGGATTCCATGACAGTTTTCCTTGTTGATCAGTTTATTTATTTGGACAGGAGGAGGTTTTGGGGATCCCCTTTTCGCAAGAAATGACGGAAGAGGTTTTTTTGTTTCGATCTGGAGCAAAAAGCCATAGACACCACCTGCCCGTCATTCTGAAAAATGATTTTTTTAAACTCTGGTTTTGCTGCTCTTTTCTATTCCTTCTATCATTCTTCGCTATTTCCCCCTCTATCGTCAATGCCGCCAATCCATTCAGGGACTTTATTGTTTATCCCTATGAAACACCGGAGCAGGGGGAGTTCAGTATCGGCACCTGGCAAACGCTTCTTCTCCCGTCGAAAGCGGCTGAGCCTATGTTTGGAAAATCCCAGGCAAATGCAGACCTTCTTTTTTCAACCTATCTCCTTGAGTTTGGTGTGACGGACTGGCTGACGTTCGGGACCTACGAAGACTTTCTGGCGGGAGCCGGACAAACCTATTCATATTATCAGACTCGGGCGATTACGACCCGTATCCGGTTTCCCAAAATTCCCGATTTTATCGATCCTGCAATGCAGATTGAATATTGGCTGCCGGCCGCCGGTGCCAATGAGGAGTCTCTCCTGGATGTCATTCTGATCGGGGAAAAAAAGATAGGAAACTTTATCCTGGATATCAACATGAGCTACCTTTTCGAGACAGCCAACCCCTCCGGCCCCACCGCAGCCTTGCCACCTGATTTCGGGTATGCGGCGGGTTTATACTATTTACTGGCCGACTGGGTGAACACCGGTATCGAAGCTTTTGGAGACCAGGGCTCCATCAATAATATGCTGCCCCTTGGTGGAAATGGTCAGGTCACCCAGCAGGATTATGTTTTCAGCTCCTGGAATTTTGCCATTGGTGAAAATATCGACTGGAATATTGGTATCGGTGCAGGTTTGACAGCAAACAGCGCTCCTTTTGCCATAAAGACCATTTTTGAGTATCACTTCAATCCTTTCAAGACGGAGCATGAATCTGAAAAAGATACTGAAGAACGGGATATTCACTGACAGAAAATTGGGTGAGATACCGGAATTCCTGTCGGGGACTGCTTTTATGAAGGGCTGCATAGTTCTTCTTGTTTGCTTCTGGGGGCTGGTTGGTTTTTCCGGATGCACTAGGGAAAATGCTCCAAATTTTCCGGTTTTTTCTCTTCCTTCCGGGACAGCTTTTCGGTTGTCCCAGCCGGTTCCAAAGGTTGCTCCGGGCCAAAAAATCCCCCGTTCCCTCAGGTATGTGGGAACGCTTGATGCAATTGCCTCGCCCTCTTCCGGACATTTTGTTGTTGTTGGCGCCCAGTCCGCAATATGGAAAAGCGATGACGGCGGGGTCTCCTGGAAGCATGTCGCGCCTCCGCTGACAGGAGATTTTTATGGGATTGCCTTTTCTTCTCCCATGGTTGGATGGATTGCGGGTGATGATGGCGTTCTTCTCAATACCGTTGATGGTGGCGATCACTGGAAACGGGTTGCCGTTCCTGTGAAGGGGCTTTTTCTCCAGTCGATCAGTTTTCCAGATTCCCTCCATGGATTCATCGCTGGGGAAAAGGGTATCGTCCTGGCCACGTCCGATGGTGGTGTCTCCTGGAAGCGTTTGGTTGTTCCAACGGTCCAGAATCTTTATGGCATTGCTTTTCTGACAGCGAAACATGGCTATGTCGCAGGCTGGCACCGGACATTTTTGGAGACGACCGATGGAGGATTGTCGTTTCATTCGCTGGTGATGGCTTCCGAGCGTGTGACCAGGCAGGAACCGTCCTACAATGTTCTTGCAACGGATGGAAAGAGAGTTTTGCTTGCCGGTGACCACGGTCTGGCCTACTACTCTCCCGATGGAGAAGCGGCCCATTTTTCAAAGGTCGACCTTCCTGTAAGAAACGATCTTTATGGTGCAGCTCTTTTACCCGATGGAGCGGTGGCCCTTTCTGGCGAGGGTGGTATCCTCATGTCTGGTAAACCGGGAGGTGTCATTTCTCCTGTCATGAAATCCGAAGGTAATCTGGCTGAGTCCGATTTCCTGGGGCTGGCATCGAGAGACGGCAAGCTATCTGTTGCCGGAACGCTAGGGGTCATTCTGACGCCTGCCAACTGAGTCTTTACGATGGCAGTGACTGTGTTTCACGTACTTGATTCTTGCTTGTTTTTGCACAGTTTTCGCAGATTCCATAAATCTGGAGCCTGTGCGAGACTATCGTAAAGTTTTTTTCTGCAGCAGCAAGATCCTGCAGGCGCTCAATCACGGGTTGGTCAAACTCAATGACCGCCTCGCATTCAATACAGATCAGGTGGTCGTGATGGGCTTCGGTGTGAAGCTCATACCGGCTGAACTCGTCGTTAAACCTGTGTTCTTCGATAAGTCCCTTTCCCTTCAAGAGGTTGAGTGTCCTGTATACAGTGGCAAGTCCAATTTTGGGGTTCTTTTTTCTGACAATCTGATGGATGTCCTCAACAGACAGGTGCTTGTTTGTCCCGGTGAGGGCGGAGGCTATGACGAGCCTTTGAGGGGTGATCTGAATACTGAGAGAGCGAAATTTGGAAACAAGTTGCTTGATCTCCTCGCTTTCTCTGTTGATATCGTTTTGGGCTGGTTTGGCGGATTTCATTGGGGGTCACCTTTCCCATTGCGGGTGATTTTTTTGTAAATCCAGATGGTATCAGGGTTCCCTAAGATTACACCCGAAGATGGTTTCCTGCAAGTCAAAAGCAAGATTGCTGTCAAGTTGCTGTTTGGATTTTTTCCTTGACAATGTAACGGATAATCGCTATTTTATCTTCGCCTCCATTATTGCGGGAATAGCTCAGCGGTAGAGCATCGCCTTGCCAAGGCGAGGGTCGCGGGTTCGAATCCCGTTTCCCGCTCCAGTATTTCAGCCATTCTTAAGAATCTCCTTCCTCTAAAATTGAATTTTTGCTCCAGTTTTGCTCCAATGAGTTTGAAAACCAATCCTCAAAACCATGAGGAGTAAAATGGCAGATATTCGCAAGCGGGGTCCTTACCAGTGGCAAGTCCGGATCAAACGGAAGGGACACCCCTCCCAGACGAAAACTTTCAACACCAAAGCGGAGGCTGAGGCCTGGATCCAAGTGACGGAATCGGAAATGGTCCGGTGAGTCTTCGTCTCTCGGAAAGAAGCCGAGAGCACGACTCTTTCTGAAGCCCTCGATCGCTATATAAAAGAAGTTACCGGAAAGAAAAAAGGAGCCTACCAGGAATCCCGCAGAATTGAAAATCTCAACCCCCACCCTTTGGCAATCCGCTTCCTTTCCACCATCCAGGGGAAAGACATCGCTCAGTATCGGGACGAACGACTTCAAATCGGTTTGTCCGAAGCTACGATCCGGCGTGAGCTTGTCGTTCTGTCACATGTCTTTGAATTGGCCCGAAAAGAATGGGGAATGGAAGGGCTTATGAACCCTGTCAAGGCAATCCGCTTGCCGCCCGGACGAGGGATTGTTCGGGGAAGGCGTCTGTCTTTGTCCGAAGAAAGTGGGCTTCTGGAGGCTTGCGACCTCTATGGGGGTGATCTGCCCCATATTGTTCGGCTGGCTCTTGAAACGTGGATGCGCCGGGGAGAATTGGCCGGAATGACCTGGGAACTGGTGGATCTGAAAAAACGGACCGTGACCCTTCTGGATACAAAGAACGGGGAAAAGAGGATTGTGCCATTGTTAAAGTTAGCCGTCAGGATCCTTTCAGATCTTCCCCGCCGGATTATATGGATCCATCTGGAGCATGACTCAGGATGCCATTACGAAAGCATTTGTTCGGGCGCTTTTTCGTGCCCGAACCGCCTATGAGAAGGAATGCGAAGGGAAGGGGGAGAAGCCGGATCCGGCCTTTCTGACCGATCTCACCTTCCACGATCTCCGGCACGAAGCCACCAGCCGTTTTTTCGAGAAGGGGTTCAATCCGATGGAGGTTTCCGCCATTACAGGCCACAAGACATTGTAGATGTTGAAACGGTACACTCATTTGAAAGCGGAAGATTTGGCGGAGAGAATGAAATAATGACATAGAGTTATGGGTAAAAAATAGGCTATGTTCCCCAACCTTGTTGCGAGACAGCAAAACGGGTGTAGGCTTTACATAGGAGGTGTCTCCCATGAAAAAGCTCACATTCCATCGATGGTTGAGGTTGGTCCCGACCCTGACATCGGCCCAGAGACACGATCTGGAAGCCGCTCTTGAGAAACGGGACAAGAAGGACCTGGTGGTTGAGATTGCAGCTCTGGTGGGAGTCCCCACCTGTTGCCCTCATTGCCATCATCCCGGCATCCGGCCGTGGGGCCGTGCGTCCGGGCTCCCGCGCTATCGGTGCCAAGGGTGCAAACGAACCTTTGGTCCGCTGACGAAGACTCCCTTGGCGGGTCTTCATCACAAAGACCGGTGGCTTTTGTATCTGGAGAAATTCTCCGAGGGAGAATCGGTCAGAAAAGCCGCCAAGCGCTGCGCCATCAACAAGAAAGCAGCCTTCCTCTGGAGGCATCGTTTCCTGGCCTTGCCCTCCGTCCTCGGGGCTCGACAGGAGAGAGGAATCGTCGAAGCAGACGAAGCCTATTTCCTGCGTTCGTTCAAGGGACAACGGCATCTCCCGAGACGATCGAGGAAACGGGGCGGTCGGGCGTCGAAGCGCGGACTCTCCTTCGAACAGGTTCCGGTTCTGACCGTTCGGGATCGCTCGGGAGCCACCTTCGATGCGATTCTTCCGAGGGACGACCACCAGGCGATCGAAGCTGTCCTGAAACCGCTCTTGGCCCCGGATGCCGTCCTCTGCACCGACGGTGGAGGAAAGGGGCCCTTCGCACTGGCAGCTCGCGAAATGGGGAGAGCTCACCGTGCAGTCAACCTGAGCAAGGGCATTTGGGTGCTGGCCGGGGTTTATCACATCCAGAATGTGAACGGATACCATTCGCGCCTGAAAGGGTGGATGTTTCGTTTCCATGGAGTCGCAACCAAGTACTTGTCCCACTATCTTGGATGGAGACGGATGATTGAAAGGTTTGGCGATCATCTCAACTCCGCTCTGTGGTTGACTCTCATGGTTGGTCGTCATG
>JAKBTA010000070.1 GCA_021844645.1 Nitrospirota bacterium | reverse complement strand
TCCTTGAAAGTTCTGGAAAAGCGATATTTTGCGAAAGATGAGATGGGTGTTGTCCGGGAGAATTCCGAAGAGATGTTCAGGCGAATTGCCAACGCGATTGCCTCGGTCAACCCCCAGCCATCCGAGAGGGAGTTTCTGGCAGAAGAGTACTATCGTTTTATGGCAGGTCTCGATTTTCTCCCCAATTCGCCAACGATCATGAATGCCGGTAGACCTTTGGGTCAGCTTTCCGCCTGTTTTGTGTTGCCGATCGGGGACTCCATGCCCGAAATTTTCGACACGGTAAAGGCCACTGCACTGATCCACCAGACCGGTGGCGGTACCGGATTTTCCTTTTCCCGTCTTCGTCCCAAAGGAGCAGTGGTTCGGTCAACAGGAGGACAGGCATCGGGTCCAGTCTCTTTCATGAAGGTCATCAACGCATCAACCGATGCGATCAAGCAGGGTGGAACGCGTCGCGGTGCGAACATGGGGATTCTCAGGGTGGATCATCCGGATATTCTGGAATTCATTGACTGCAAGATGGATTTGACCCAAGTGACCAATTTCAATATTTCCGTTGCAATCACCGATGTCTTTATGAAAGCGGTCAAGGAAAATACGGATTACGATCTGATTTCCCCCAATAATGGCGAAGTTGCTGGCAGCTTGTCTGCCCGGATGGTCTTTGACCGTATTGCCCATAATGCATGGGCAAACGGAGAACCGGGACTTTTCTTTATTGATACTGCCAATCGGGCCAATCCAACTCCGTCAAAATGGACATATGAAGCAACGAATCCTTGTGGAGAGCAGGTTCTTGGACCTTATGAGTCCTGTAACCTTGGCTCCATCAATCTTGAAAAGCACCTTGTGCGGAATACCAAGGGGCAGTATTCAGTCGATTGGGAGAAGCTGACCCATTCCGTCTACCTCGCTGTCCGTTTTCTGGATAATGTTGTGGATGCCAACCGTTTTCCAATTCCGGAGCTTGAAGAGGTCAACAAGGGAACACGGCGAATCGGGTTGGGTATCATGGGGTTTGCCCGGCTCCTGATGTATCTTGAGATTCCCTATGATTCCGAAGAAGGTCTCGAGATGGCCGAATCGATCATGAGTCATATTCAGGAAGTGGCAGAGCGGACCTCCCAGGAGCTGGCCGCGACCCAGGGGCCGTTCCCTTACTTCGAAGGGATTGGAACCAAAAAACGGAACAGCCATCTGCTGACAATTGCCCCGACGGGGACCATCAGCATGATTGCGGATACTTCCTCTGGCTGTGAGCCCGAATTTTCCATTATCTGGTATAAAAATGTCATGGATGGAACTCACCTTCCCTACACGCTTGATTATTTTACCGAAGTGGCCCAAAGGGAGGGTTTCTGGTCAGAAGAACTTCCATCCCTGATCGTTAAAAATCATGGATCCTGCAGGGGGATTCCACAGGTTCCCGAAAAGTGGCAGATGGTTTTTGCAACGGCCCATGATATTTCGGCGCCGTGGCATGTCCGAATGCAGGGAGCTTTTCAGAAGTATATCGATGCGGCAGTTTCAAAGACGATCAATATGTCCCAGGAAGCCACAATTGAAGATGTGGAGAAATCCTACCTTCTTGCCTATGACCTCGGTTGCAAGGGAATTACCGTCTATCGTGACGGAAGCCGTTCAAACCAGGTTCTGAACCTTGGGACCGGATCAGAGAAAGTCTCCGATCCCCTTACCTCAAAGGATCTGAAATGGGGTAATCGAAGGGTTCCCCTGGATACAAGCCGGGGTGTGCGTGCCAAGATCAAGGGAAAGTCCGGAAAGTCCTACGTCCATCTTTATTTTGATGCGGATGGCCGGCCTGCCGAGATTTTTGTGACACCGGCAGCAGACCACCGGGAGAGAGAAAGCGCGATCCTGTTTGGTCGTCTTGGATCGATGGCGCTTCAGTACGGTGCTCCCATTGAAGAGGTGATCGGCCAGTTCATCAAGTCCCATGAAGAGGCGGGAACCTTGGGATCGGACCCTTATGCCATTGCGAAAGCCATCGGCACAATCCTTTCTTCCCAAGATGGCGAAATCGCCGAAAAGGGGCTTGCGATTGAAGTGGCCTGTCCCACCTGTGGAGGTAAAGTTGCCTTCATGGAAGGTTGTCTCAAGTGTATGGGTGGTGAAAAAGGCGGGAGTTGCGGCTGGAGCCAGTGTTAACGATTTGGAAATAAGCGAGTGAATGAACTGCTGAAATATTGGAAGATTGGAACATCAAAAAGGGGAGCCCGAAAGCTCCCCTTTTTCATATTCGGAGAAAATGGAAATGATGGCAAAAAGCCTGGATCAGGCCATATTCTTGAGAGCTTGTGAAAATCTTCCCGCATGGGACTTTTCGGCTTTGGACATGGTTTCAAACCATTCCGCGATTTCTTCAAATCCTTCTTCTCTCGCGGTCTTCGCAAATCCGGGGTACATCTGGGTATATTCGTAGGTTTCCCCTGCGATCGCGGATTTCAGGTTGGTTGGGGTATCGCCGACAGGCTCCCCTGTGGCTGGATCGCCAACTTCCTTCAGAAAATCAAAATGGCCAAAAGCGTGGCCTGTTTCACCTTCAGCAGTGTCCCTGAAAACTCCGGCAACATCGGGATAGCCTTCAACATCGGCTTTTCTGGCAAAGTAGAGGTAACGACGGTTGGCTTGGGACTCTCCTGCAAAAGCGGCTTTCAGGTTGTCGACTGTTTTTGAGTTCTTGAGAGATTTCATAGATGTCCTCCAATGGTCATTTTTGGTTTTTGTGAGGGAAAAGGATGAAGCTGCAGGATTGAAAAAAAGGTGAATCTGTCAGCTAAAAACCTTTTTGGTGCCGGAGATTCTTCTGGATCGATTTTTGCGACCTCTAGCCATTGTAAGTGGGGGAAGATGCCCAATGCAAGGCTGGATAAAGGAATCTTTTATTTATTTTTTTAACGGGCGGGACTGTTTTTTTAACCCAGAGGAGAGAGATGGGGATCCATCAATTTATTTTTGATATGGCACAAGAGCAGAATTATGGTATATTTCCCGAGTATTTTGACTTTTCTGTCGGGTCATTTTTTGTTACTGGAGGGTTAGGATGATGTCGTTTCCTTTAAAGTCTGGAAAAATTTCATTTTTGGCTTTGTGCCTCTCTATTGTTTCTGTCCTGTCGTTCTCGGGGTGTTCTTCTTATAGTGTCAAACGGGTGAGCCTTGATACGGAAGGTGGGGTTACCAGCCGCTGGACCGACAATGATGCAAGACTCACGGCAAAGACCCTTATCAGGAAAGCCCTCAGGGAAAACTGGCTGGCAAACTTCAAGGCCAAGCATGGAAGAAGGCCGGTTGTTGAGCTTGGTCAGATCATCAATCGATCCGACCAGCATATCAATACCCGGCTTTTTCTAAACCATTTTCAGGATCAGCTCCTTGAGTCCGGAAAGGTTCATTTTGTGACAGCCAATGCTGCCCATCGGGGAGAGGCTTCCTCGGAAAGAGCCTATCAGATGTCTCATGCCAGATCGTCAACGATCCATGGTCCTGACCAGCAAACCGGGGCGGATTATCTTTTGACAGGGTCGATCAACTCCTATGTGGCGAGAAGGGGCGGAAAGACTGTCCGGATGTATGAGACTCACCTCAAGGCAATTGACCTGACATCGAACGAGATCGTATGGGCCTCGGAATATCGTGTCAAAAAGATTGCACATCAATCCAGTATGGGATTCTGACCCATTGCTGACGGAGGTGTTTTGAAGGACGAATCGGTTCGGTCCAGGCGGCCTGCTCAATCACTTTTGTGTTTTATTCTGACATGTTTGATCCTTTCATCCTGTGCTCCGTCAACGGAGCAATACAAAGGGTATTTCGAATCCCTGTCCCTCAACCCTTCCGATGGAGGGGTTGATCCGGGACCGGAAAAAATCATCCGGAAAGCCCACGGTTCATATGGAGAGAAGAATGAAGTCCTCTATGACATGGATCTTGGTGCTGCGGCACAAGCCTCCGGAGACTATCGGACAAGTGAAAAAGCTTTTCGCAGAGCGGATCGCCTGAGCAGGATTCTCTATACCAAATCGGTCACCAATATCATCGAGGCCTATCAGACCAACGATCTGGTCATTCCCTACAGGGGATATCCATTTGAACGGGTCATGATCAATCTGTTGAATTCCTTGAATTACGCAGAGACTGGAGACTGGACCGGGGCACTCGTTGAAACCCGCAAAATCCGTCTGAAGCTTCAGGAATACAATCAGGACTATCCCAAGGCTGCGACTCCTCCAGGCAAATTTGCACGATACGAAAGTTCCGCTGTTCGTTTAATGACGCAGCACCACATCGCGTTCAATACCGCTCAACTCAATCATTATACGGATGACGGTTTTGCCAGATTCCTCTCCGGAGTTTACCAGGAGGCACAGGTCAACTCAGGGGGGGTGGACTATTCCTCATCCCTGATTTCCTATAGAAAAGCCTATTCGACGTATGAAAAGAATCAACTTCTGTATGGCGCCTCAATTCCTTCCTTTGTGCTTCCGGCGCTTCTGCGTTCGGCCGAGGCTTCCGGTCGGGTCAATCTTTTGGCCAGACTGAAAAAACGATTTCCGGGTGTGCAATGGATACGATCAAAATCGTTTGAAAAAATGGGGCATGTGATTTTCATTGGCTACAATGGCCAGATCTTTCATCTGACAAGTCAACGGTTCGCTTTTCCGTTTCCCATCGCCAATACATTGGCGATGGTCAGCTTTTCCGTTCCCAATCCGGTTTCCGGGGGGACTCAGATCTTTGGCCATCGTATCGTCGCAAGTGCTGCGGGGAAGACTGTTGTGGCCGAAAATACCTCCGAAGTGGCGGAGCCTCTGAGGGCAATCGGTTTGACCAATTTTCAGGATCATCTGAAGCGGGTGGTTTTCAGGGAAGCGATCCGATCTATCCTGAAGACAGCCGAAGAGGTGGTCGCCACAAATGTGGCCGACAGGCAGGGCGGAGGCATTGCGGGTTTGATTGCCATGATTGTTGGTGATGTCGCGAATGTGGCCTCAGATGAGGCCGATACACGTTCCTGGAGAACCTTGCCATCGCAAATGGATTATTCCGAATTGGATCTTGATCCTGGGACATATGATATTTCAGTGTATCCTATGGGGGTATCCGGACCGGTTATTGAGAAAAAGGTTACTCTGGTTCCAGGGCAGTTCCTGCTTTTGCACGAAACCGATGGACGTTAACAACCTGTATACAAGGAGATTTTTCATGAGTCATCCATTTCGGATCAAAGTCCTGTCGGCGGTTCTGGTGTTCTCGTCTATCCTGGCCGGTGTGAACATCTTCTTCCAATGGGGCATGGTGGGAGACAGGGATGAGTTCCTCTTATCCCCGTTCCACCTATTTGACTGCTTCCGGATTCGGAAGCTCCGTTGACCGGGCAAAGTCGGATGCCATGAAAAATCTTTCAGGAATCATTCGCTCCAAGGTGAAATCACAGTCTGTTTCCATCCGGACGGAGTCGGATACGACACAACACTTTTTAAGACGAGAGCATCTTGATGTCTCAACGGATGCAGTCTTGAAAGGTGTGTATTTTCCCAAGGTCCAATTTGATTCCCATCAAAATGGCTACTATGCCCTTGCAGTCCTGAACCGGAAAAAAGCGACACAAGCCTTGTCCTCCGAGCTGTCTTCCCTGCGATTGAGGATCCTGTCCAAGAAAACACAACTGGAAGGAGTCTCTGACCCTGTCCATCAGGCAAGACTTCTGGTCCGGATTATTGAAATTGAAAAGAAGGCAATCAAGAAATCCCAGGAGCTTTCGGGGCTTTCTGGCATGCATCCAATCCTTGGTTTTTCCATTGGAGACGATTCCGAGAAGCTGATGAACCTTTTTTCAAAGTATCTGACATTTGCGGTTCATATTACGGGGGGATACCTACGGGTCTTCAGTGGTGACCGACCAGATCACCCAGCTTTTGGGGGAAGACGGCTTTCGTCCATCGACGGGGACTCCTTCGATTCTCATCCAGGGAGATGTTCACACCGGCCAGGTTCCGGCTCCTCCCGGTTCACCCTATACTTTTATCGGCTTCAATAGCGCCATTGCCGTTGTGGACGTGAACCGGCGCCAGACGGTGCAAACAGTTCTCAAATCTGGAAGGGATGCCGGGAATGATCTCTCCCAGGCTCAAAGGCTTTTGGAAGGACGGCTCAAAAAAAGCATTTCCAGACCTGTGGTGAGAACAGTTGAAGACTATATCCTCCACCCGGAGCGTCTGGTCCACTAGTTTGTCTGGGACTTTTTCCGGTGGTTGCGATTGTTGGGCGAAATGAAGTAGAATACCCAAGTTTTCCGCTTCAATGGTGAGTGTAGCTCAAGGGCAGAGCACTGGTCTGTGGCTCCAGGGGTTGGGGGTTCGAAACCCCTCACTCACCCCAATGTTTAGCCATATTGCTGAAGAGTCTGATCATTTTTTCCGTGGCACTATCCTCTTTTGACTTTTTTTAAATCGCGTTCACCTTTTTTTCTATCTCCGGAAACACAGGGAGAATCCTCTGCCCATCCGTTTTCTGAGGTCATTCCAGATTCGTTATGGCTCCTTCCGGCCATCTTGAACTGTCAGTCTGCTTTCCGTCTTGAGGTCCGTATCGGTTTTTATCTCAGGATTCTTGTTCGCCGGTGATTTCTCAAAATACCGGATAGGCCTCCCCTATCAAGCCCTATTATGGTGCCGCTCCGACTGAAAAATGAAGCGCATCATGACAGATTCAGTGGGTGAAGTCGCCTGGAAGATTGGAATTCTGTATCATATACGAAGCGAAGGATTGGCTCATACAATTTAACTTCAGGTGAAA
>JAKBTA010000069.1 GCA_021844645.1 Nitrospirota bacterium | reverse complement strand
CCATGCATTCCATGCCAGAAATGAAAAACCCTACTGGTTTTCATGACCATCTTCCACATTTTCTATCACGATCCTTCTTTTATAGGGTTTCATGGTTTTTCCCCATCTCTCAACACACCTCCATATGATCTACCGGAGACAATCTCACTTGACCTCAACATCCCATCATTACCAAGGATCTGGTGACCAGCAACAAAAAATCCCAGCAGAAATGGATACTACAGAAGAAAAAGAGGAAGTGCCATTTTTAATAATTCCAGAACTGACTCTTTTCAGATTATCACCCTATTGCCCAATGGGCAAGGGAGTTAAGAAGAAAAGTGATTATCTTGAAAGGTATGGAACAGGATTAACGGGGTTTCCACCATGAGTCAGACCAAAAAAGAGTGTATCCCTCCCGTGGGATCCGCCACCTCCCGCATAGCCGATAACATGGCCCTTATTCACCAGCTCTCCCTTCTTCACTGCAATTCGTCCAAGATGACCGTAAAGAGAATAGATATGATTTCCGTGATCAATGATTACCATTTGGCCATACCCTGTGTAGTGGCGGGCAAAGATCACCTGCCCATCACCGGAGGCGTGAATTTTCTCCCCTTGGTGAACACCAATATCAATTCCGTCATGGAAGCGACCAAAGGCTTCAACAATCTCCCCTCTGAGTGGCCATCTGAGGCTCCCTGCCCTGAGGTGCAGACGTTTAAGGGCGTGGAAACGGGTTTTGTAGCGGGAAGAGGCTGCCTCAAGATGCTGGATCAGATGCAGCAAGTGTCTTTTTTTTATCTGAATGCGTGTATCATTTTTCTTTAACTTCCGTTCCATTGCTAGGAGATGGGCAAGTTCACCCCGCATGGAATTCATTCTTGCTCTTTCTTGAGATTCCTTTCGGATCGTCCTTTTTCTTTCGGATAAAAGCCGATTTTTTTTCTTCCGCCACAAAGCGAGCTCATCAAGAGACTTGATCTCATGATCCCTCTCTATGTCTATTCTTCTGGAAAGTGCGCTTTGACGGGAAGAAAGAGAGAGTAGTGCAACCCTGAAAAAGAGAGGCGAAGGGGCTTGGTCAAGCTGGACAAGATACCCCTTCAAAGCATCAGAGAGATAGGCAAATCGGGTTTTTTTCAACTGGTCCCGGTCGTTTTCAAGCAATACTTTCTCGGAGGAGATCCTGGTATTGATCAGGCCAAGCTTCCGGTTCATCCTGATGAGGTTAATTCTGGCATTTTCAATTTTGACGTGCAGGTTCTCCTTGTCCATTTTCAGTTCAAGGATTCTATACCTTAAATCCTGTCCTTTGGTACGGAATCGGATTTCTTTTTTATGATTCAGGATCCACTCTCTCCTTAATCTTTTATACTCGATGCGATGCTGATCCAGCTCCTTCTGCAACGCCCTGATCGAATGACGGGTCTCTGATGCAAGGGATACATCAATACAAGGAGCAAGAAAAGAAGAAAGAAGGATCAGTGCAATACCCTGCGCCAGATTTTTCCCAACTGAAAAGACAGCCACCCAAGCCCCCCGCCCATAACCGGAAAAGAAAAGAAATAATAAGCCCAAGTTGAATGAATTCCCGCAGGACCTGCTGAAACGAATGGGTCCAGCGAGGGGCTATAAAGAGCCGGGTGAGCCAGAAAAAGAAGGATACAGGCTCCCAAGGCGGAAAAGAACCCCAGGCGCAACCCTTGTCCTGAGGATAATGCCGGAGCTGAAGGCGAATTTTTCCAAAAGGACTTCTCTTGATGTTCCATGGAATCCTCAACTTTTTCCCGGGCGGGAAAAAGAAAACTCCAAAAAAGAAGCAATAACAAGAGAAAAAGTCCAAAAAGCATCATTCCGGCCCGTTTAGCATGCACCATCAAGGCATCAAGGGAATCAAGCTTTTCAGCCCATGGCAAATTGTCCTCGACCAGGAGAACATGTTTGTTGCCCTCAAGAATTTTATGCACGGAAAGGATCTGTTCGGAAAGAGTGACTCTTTGCCCTGCCGCGTTTTTTCCCATCAGAAGATTCAGGAGGATCATTTTTTTTCCTGAATCAGAAAGGCGCGAACCTGAAGATGAGCGGGCAAACTGATTCACTTCATCAAGAGACAATGGCTTGATACTGGTCGTTATAAACGATAGCTGTCCATAGATTTTTTGATAGTCAGCATTTGTCGTGTTCTGGTCGAGAACAATGACCATATGCGTATTTTCCAGGGAAGAATGCCTGATCTTCTCCATCATCAGAAATGATGAGACTCCCCAAAGAAAAATTGAAAAAAAAAGGGAAAAGAAGATGATCGAAATAAATTGCCTGAGAAAAGAGTACGATCTAATCATCCCTGAAGATTCCCCTGAGCAAAGGTTTGAGAGCATTTGGCGCTATCTTGATTGTATCCGGAACGAGAGCTCAAAATACAATCTCCCAAAAGCAAATAGTTTTCGAGAAAAACAGGATAAGAGCGAGCGTCATTTTGGTGAGAGAAAAGTCCGGGAAAAGGTTTTGCGGTGCAAGGGGGTGAGACCATTTTTCCTCATTTGGTCCCTATGTTCAGGTGTGCCATAGCCTTTGTTCTTTGCAAAACAATAATCCGGATAGGAAAGATCGCAAGCAACCATCAGACGGTCACGTGTGACTTTTGCCATTATGGAAGCGGCAGCAATGGAGAGAACGGAGCGGTCACCGCCGATGACGGAAAGCTGTTCAAGACTTTCATAAGGAGTACCGGAGAGGAAACGGATCGGAATCGATTCGTTTCCGTCAACAAGCAGCAGGTCAGGGATCTCTTTTAAAGAAGCGAGGGCCCTCGTCATCGCCAAAAAAGTCGCTTCCCTGATATTGATCGCATCAATCTCTTCAACGGACGATTCACCAAAACCATAGCTGGGAGCCCATCTGGAAAGATACTTGAAAATACGCTCCCGAGCCGCAGGTGCCAGCATTTTTGAGTCAGTGATCCCAAGACCGCTGAAATCCTGGATCGAAGGAGTCAGAACCACGCATGAAACAACAACGGGACCGGCAATAGCTCCCCGACCGACCTCATCAACTGCTGCGATTCTGTAAAAGCCCTTCGCCTGAAGAGATTGCTCAAGGGAACCGTCCGGCAGTTTGTGCACGGTAAAACTAGGCTTTAGGTTCCCTGCGGGTCTCAACTTCCTTCAGTCTTGCCGCCTTACCTTTTTTG
Organism: Nitrospirota bacterium; assembly: GCA_021844645.1. The sequence continues at coordinate 3,687 of JAKBTA010000069.1, read as the reverse complement.
GTCCTCAGGAAGTAGAGCTTCGCCCTTCTGACTTTTCCGACTCTCACCCGCTCAATCTTAATGATCTGAGGAGAGTGCAGGGGAAAGATGCGCTCCACGCCAACACCGAAGGAAATCTTCCTGACAGTCATCATCGACCGGGTACCGCCGCCTCTCAGAGCGATAACGACTCCTTCAAAAACCTGAATTCGCTCTTTTTCACCCTCGACGATCTTGAGGTGAACACGAACTGTCTCCCCGATTCTTGCCTCCGGAGGATTTTCCTTCATATAGAGCTGTTCAACTTGATCAATGACATTCATTACCGTTAATCCTTTCTTGTTGTTCTTGAGGGGCAATAGCCATTTCTGATTTTTTTCTGGAAATGGCCCGGAGATCCGGGCGAACCCGATCTCTCTTTTCACGTGCTTTTTCAGAGCGATACTGCTGAATACGAAGATGATGTCCCGAAAGAAGAACTTCGGGAACCGCCATCCCCTCATAATCCGGGGGACGAGTATATTGTGGAAAATCAAACTCGTCAGCAGCAGAAAAGGTCTCTGTCAATACAGACTGGTGGTCTGACAAAACCCCCGGGATCAATCTTACCACAGCATCAATCATGGCAAGAGCCGGGATCTCTCCTCCGGTCAAAACATAATCACCAATCGACCACTCTTCGAATGGATGCGCCATCAATACGCGTTCATCGATCCCTTCATAGTGACCGCACAAAAACAGGACGGGACGCGGATCATTTGCCCATTCCCATGCCACAGACTGAGTAAAGACCGCTCCCTGTGGTGAAGGATAGACAAGCCTCACGCTACCTTCAGGCGATGGATCCATCCCCGCAAGGGATGCACAGGCCACCCTCGTTGCTCTGAAAATGGGATCAGGGCGCAGGATCATCCCCGAACCACCACCATAGGGATAGTCGTCCGTTGAGCGATAACGCCCCGTACCAAAGTCCCGCAGATTCCAGAGATGGTACCGAACCAGATTTTTTTCCTTGGCTCTCTTTAAAATACTGAAATCAAGCATTCCTGCAAGAGCGTCCGGGAAAAGCGTAATCAGGCCAAAGGATCTAAGATCTTCCACCGAACATGAACCTCCCTGGCTTTTCGGTCAACAATCGGGACCAGGGGCTCCACAAACGGAATCAACACCTCTGTCCCTTTTGAGTCTACCGACAGGATATCCTGACCAGGTCGCTCATAAAACCCCGAAACAACCCCGACTGCCTGTCCGGAGTCAACATCTATCACAGACATCCCCTCCAGATCGGATATGAGAAAAACATCTTCTTCGACCGGAACCCAGGGGGCTGCATTTCCCAAACATATCGACCACCCGGAACGCTCCTTGACAGACTCTGGAGAATCAATCCCCTCCAGTTTCAGGAGAAAGGAACCCTTCCCTTCCGTTTGTCTGCACTCAAGAAGCTTTCTCGGCTCAAGAACTCCTGTCGGAGACTTAAGAACGAATGTCGAACCAACATCGTTGTGAAAGCGGTCAGGATTGTCGCTCAGTGAATGAGCAAAAAAAAACCTTTCAGTCCCCAAGAACGCCCTACTTTTGCGACAACAAGTGTGGTATCCATTGATTCGAACTTGTTATCCAAGGATCACCTCCCGAAAAAACAGGCATTTTCCTGTTAAACTTTTGCCTTTCGGATAAGGCGAGCAACCGTATCTGTCGGCATTGCACCCTTTTGAAGCCATGACTCAAGCTTTTCGGTCTTGAAGGTGACCTGGTCGTTATCCCTTGGGGAATAGGCTCCAACAATATCAAGGAAGCGACCATCCCTTGGGCATCGGGAATCAGCGACAACGATGCGATAAATGGGGCTCTTTTTTCTTCCAAGGCGGGAAAGACGGATTCTTACTGACAAAATAATCTCCTTAGCTTAAATTGAATATCCAAAAAGCCTCTCCTTTAACTAAAAGGGAAGCATCGAACGCAATGCTCTTTTACCATTTGGCTTAAGGGCTGTGCGCATCATTTTTCTCACCTGCTCAAACTGACGCAATACCTGATTGACGACCTGTACCGTTGTCCCCGAACCGGATGCTATCCGGCGTCTCCTGCTGCCATCAATAATCTCAGGAGAAATTCTTTCCTTTTTTGTCATGGAAAGAATGACGGCTTCAGTCCTCTTCATCTCTTTCTCGACAACACCCATGTCCAGCTTGTCCTTGACACTCGATGCACCCGGAATCATCGATAATATATCATTAACGGATCCCATTTTTCTCATCGTGCGAATCTGATCCAGAAAATCATCGAAGGTTATCTGGTTCTTGACAACCCGATTAACCATTTTCTCAGCTTCTTCCCTGGTCACTGCATGCTGAGCTTTTTCGATCAGAGTCTGGATATCCCCCATTCCGATAATTCGGGAGGCAACCCTGTCAGGATAAAAAGGTTCAAGCCGGTCTGTTTTTTCTCCGGTTCCAACAAACTTGATCGGTTTTCCAAGAACGCTTCTGATCGACAGGATGGCACCGGCCCGTGCATCGCCATCAAGCTTGGTGAAGATCACCCCATCAAGACCAATTTTCTGGTCAAAGGTCTGGGCAACATGAACTGACTCCTGTCCAGTCATGGCATCAAGGACCAAAAGCGATTCTTTTGGATTGTACAATGCCTTCAACTCCTGGAGCTCATTCATCAGTTCATCATCAATTGAAAGGCGACCGGCAGTATCAACAATCACCACCTCATGCATTCCTTCGATCCATCGACGCCTGACATCTGAGTACATGTCTTTCGGCTTTGTAACATTATCTTTCGGCAAAACGACAGGAACACCAACCTGCTCACCCAACACCCGCAACTGTTCAACAGCAGCCAGGCGCTGGAGATCAGATGCCACCATCAAGACACGCTTTCCTGACTGCCGGAAGTGATACGCAAGCTTTGCAACGGTTGTAGTCTTTCCTGACCCCTGCAGCCCCATCAGAAAAATGATCGTGGGAGGCTTTGATGAAAGCTGTATTGTTGCCTTGTTTTCGCCAAGGATCCTGACAACTTCTGAGTAAACCTCCTTCAAAACCGTCTCGACAGGGGTCAATGCTTTAGAAACCTCTGTACCAACAAGCTTCTGACGAAGTGTCTCAACGAACCTTGTCACAACATCAAGCGTCACATCAGCTTCGAGAAGAGCTGTACGGATCTCCTGAAGGGTCTCGCCAACCTGGGACTCCGTCAGAAGGCCCTTCCCGGTGATTTTCCTCAGTATCTGATCAAAACGCTGCGATAATCCTTCAAACATCAGATTGTTCTTTTTGTAAGATTTTTCATTCTGGCCTTCAGAACCTTTCCCTGACGAAAAACAAGACTGCGTCGGGAACCGACCTGAACAGAGGCACCAGTCCTCGGATTTCTTGCAGTTCGGGCCTTCCGGTGATGGACCTCAAAAACACCAAACCGTCTGAACTCCAGATTTTCAGCCTCGTTAAGACCTTTTTTCATGCCTTCAACAAAAAGAAGAATCAACCTTCTTGCTTCAGGAATGGAAATACCCGGCATCTCTTCTGCGATTCTTCGAATCAAATCGTCTCTCGTCATCGATCCTCCCAACTTGTATCAAAAATCACGAACACGAATGAGGAACTTCCTAAAAACCACGGCCGGGCATAATCGCCCAAAAACCTCCGGAACTGCCTGTTACACCGGTCAAGTAAGAAGAAACCTTCGAGGAAA
>JAKBTA010000068.1 GCA_021844645.1 Nitrospirota bacterium | reverse complement strand
TTTCCCGTCCCTTATCCAGGGGAGAAAAGGCAATCAGGAATATCTCCTCTTCCTTTCGAGAAAGCCTCCCCAATAAGGGAACGGTCTATTCCATTTCAAATGAAAGGCGTTTTTAGACTTGAAACTAATCGTCGGAGGTGGTGCGGGGTTTATTGGTGGGGCACTGTCAAGAGAATTGGCGTCCTTGGGAATGGAGGTTCTTGCGATCGATGACCTCAAAAGTGGTGTTTCTCCTCTGCTGGCACAGAAACGATTGGCCTTTGAAAAGGCAGACCTCTCACAACCCAAGCTTCTCAAGCGCTATGTCGATCCAAAATTACCTTTCGTATATATTCATGTTGCAGGTCAGTCTGATCCGGATGTGTCTGCGGAACAACCTGAAAAAGATCTGGAAAGAACGATTCTCCCTATTCTTCGTCTGACAGAGTCTTTGAGTGATCTTCCGATTGAAGCTGTTGTCTTTGTCAGCACAGGAGAGGTCCTCTCCGGAGGTAGTCAGGAGCCGAAAGATGAGTCGACCCCGGCCAATCCTGAAAATCCTTACGGTTCAGCACATCTTTTGGCTGAACGATATCTTCAGTATCGTCTGGGTGCGCAAGGAGTTCCTTTTTCGATTGTGAGACTTCCCCCGGTTTATGGTCCAGGAATGCGCCAATCTGCGGAGGGAGGATTTATTGCCAGGGCTTCCAGGTTCATTTTGGACGGATATCCGTACTGGTCAATGCGACTCAAGAACAATGGCTTGAAATATAGAGATTACCTTTACATTGATGATGCGGTGAGAGCCATCACATCCATTCTGACCGAAAAGGTTAGAGGAGTTGTCCATATTTCCGGATATGAGGCTGGAACTGAGAGAGAGGTTTTTACACAACTGAGACTTCTCTCCGGTAGAGATGTTCCCTTAGAGTATGAAGGCGGAACGGCTCCGGTCGGTCGTGCAAGAGTGCTTTCCACAAACAGGCCGGATTCGGAATGGGACTGGATGGCTGAGGTGAGTCTCTTGGAAGGACTAAAGAAGACTCTGGAGTACTTTATGAGTCATTCAAAATGAGTTTCATGTCTGTATGGATCTCTCACCCGGACAGGAATGAAGCCTGCAACCTTGTCGAATCCCTTGTTGAGAAAGGGCTTGTCGCCTGTGGTCATGTCTTTGAGCCAGGTCTTTCTATCTATCGATGGGAAGGGGATGTTGTCAGGGGGATAGAAGTGATGATCCTTTTAAAGACAACATCCGATTGTTCAGATCTGCTGATTGAGCAGGTCAAGAAAAGTCATCCGTATGAGGTTCCTGAAATCATTTTCCAGGCGATTGATGGAGGATCTTCTTCCTACCTCTCCTGGATTTTGGAATCTATTTCCCCACTTCATCCAAAAGATACTCCACCAGGTGAAACCTAATGGCAAAAATGCCAAGAACCGTTACTATCACAATCCTTCCGGGGGCAACGGAAAAGTCCATCCAATGGACTCTTCCTCGTTGGATGTTTCATCTTGTGATTGTCGGTTTTGTCCTGTTTTTGTTCGGAATCGGCACAATGATTTTCTTTTATGTCGTAGAAGCCAAAAAATTTGTTTTTTATCATAACTTGATTCTTGAGACCCAAACACAAAAAATGCATCTTGAGGATTATCGGAAGAAGCTGGAACAACTTGAGGCTGAACTATCACAGGTCAATCTTCTTGATGGCCAAATATCAAAAATGACGGAAGGCTCGAACACTGGAAATCCTTCTTTGAATTCACAGGGGGAAGCTTCTGGGAAAGTGGATCAAAATGTTTCACCGAACTTTAGGGATTCATCCAATGGGGGGACTCCCTCCAATCTGAAAAGGTCTGGAGGTGTTCCGGTCGTTTTAGGAAAGAAAATCAGATGGAGCCATTTTGAAATTCAGGGGCAATGGCAAATGCCTCTCAAGGGTTGGATCACTTCTCCTTTTGGAAAAAGAAAAAGCCAGATGGGAACAGGAGAAGAGTTTCATCCGGGAATCGATATTGCGCAGAAAGTCGGGACTGTGGTTATGGCCCCCTCTGATGGTTTTGTTCTCCAGACCGGATTTGCGTCAGACTATGGCCGATATGTCATGTTATTTCATGGGATGGGGCTGACATCGATTTATGCTCACCTTGGAAAAGTGGACGTTCGTGAAGGTGAGATGGTCCACCGCGGGAATATCATCGGTACTGTTGGTCTTTCGGGGATGACAAATGGTCCTCATCTCCACTTTGAGCTCAGAAAATTTGGGAAACCTATCGACCCTATAGCATTTTTGGCAAGTGAAGTTCTGACTGAATGATTGGGAAGACCATCTATCTTAGGAGTGATGATGTTTAAAGATTTGCTGTCGTCTATTTTTCCGACTCGAAACCAAAGAGAATTGAAGCGAATATACCGTATTGTTGATTCCATCAATGCTCTTGAACCCCAAATCTCGCGAATGTCAGATGATGAACTTAGGGGCCAAAGTGAGTTATTCAAAAAGCGGATTGCAGCGGGTGAAACAACGGATGATTTACTTCCAGAGGCTTTTGCCGTTGTTCGGGAGTCCGGAAAAAGAGTGTTTGGGATGCGACACTTTGATTCCCAACTGATCGGCGGCATTGTCCTTCACGAAGGTAAAATCGCAGAGATGAAAACGGGGGAAGGTAAAACGCTGGTTGCGACCCTGCCGGTCTATCTCAATGCATTGGAGGGGAAGGGCGTTCACGTTATTACGGTTAATGATTATTTAGCAAGAAGAGATTCGGAATGGATGGGGCATCTTTATCATTTTCTGGGTCTTACGACGGGAATTGTCCAGCATGATATTGAAGATGTTGATCGCAAAGCCGCTTATGCTGCAGATGTCACTTACGGAACCAACAATGAGTTTGGATTCGATTACCTGCGTGACAATATGAAGTATGACCTTTCTGAGTTTGTTCAACGGGGGCTCCATTTCGCTATCGTGGATGAAGTGGACAGTATTTTGATTGATGAGGCTCGCACACCTCTTATTATTTCTGGACAGGCTGAAGAGTCAACCGATATGTATGTGAAGGTTGACCGGATCATGAAGCACTTGAAAAAAGACCTCCATTTCAAGGTGGATGAGAAACTGAAATCTGCAACTCTGACAGATGAAGGGAATAATGCCGTTGAGGAGTTGCTCGGTATCCATAACCTTTACGATGTCAATAATATATCCTGGTTCCATCACGTCCTTCAGGCTCTGAAAGCCCACCATGTCTATCGTCGGGATGTCGAGTACGTGGTGAAAAATGGAGAAGTGATCATCGTTGATGAGTTCACCGGCCGGCTTATGCCGGGACGCCGTTGGGGTGAGGGCCTCCATCAGGCTGTGGAAGCAAAAGAAAAAGTGGCTATCCAGATGGAGAATCAGACGTTGGCAACGGTCACCTTCCAGAATTTTTTCCGTATGTACGGAAAACTTTCCGGTATGACAGGGACTGCGGATACCGAAGCAACTGAGTTTCATAAGATCTATGGACTTGATGTCGTTGTTGTTCCAACCAACAGAAAGATGATCCGACACGATCTTCCCGACCAGATTTATCGCACTAACCGTGAAAAAAATAATGCGATTGTTGAAGATATCTTAGCCAGACATAAAACAGGACAACCTATTCTTGTAGGAACGGTATCCATTGAGAAATCCGAGCATCTCGCTTCACTTCTAAGGGAAGCCAATATTCCCCATAATGTTCTGAATGCTAAATTTCACGAGCTGGAAGCTGAGATTGTTGCTCAGGCAGGCCGTCTTGGGATGGTAACGATTGCAACCAACATGGCGGGTCGAGGGACTGATATTTTATTGGGAGGGAATTCGGAGTTTTTGCTCAAAGCCCGTGTTTCAGATCTTGAAAAAGCTGGTAAGTCATTGTCGGAAGACGAGATGAATGCACTTCATGAAGCGCTTGATAAAGATCTTCACTCTGAAAAAGAAGCTGTGATGGCTGCTGGTGGGCTTCATATTATTGGGACTGAGCGCCACGAGAGTCGACGTATTGACAATCAGTTGAGAGGACGGTCCGGGAGGCAAGGAGATCCAGGCTCTTCTCGATTCTATTTGTCTCTTGAGGATGACCTTCTCAGAATTTTTGGAGCAGAGCGCATCAAAGGCCTTATGGAGCGGATGGGCGTCGAAGATGGTGTTCCTATTGAGCATGGTTTTGTGAGCAAAGCCATTGAGAATGCACAGAAAAAGGTAGAGAACTACCATTTCGATATACGCAAACAGCTTATTGAATATGATGATGTTATGAATCAGCAAAGACTGATTTTTTATGAGATGCGCAAAAAAACCTTGAAAGGAGAAGATCTTTCAGAGAGGTTATACGAGTGGGCTGAAACCATTATCGATAAACTGCTTATGATCTTTGCCCCGGAGGACCAATACCCGGAAACATGGGATTTGCCAGGGTTATGTGAAGGGGTTCAGGAAAAAACAGGGATGACTATCAATCCGGAATCTATTAGGGATTTGGGGATTGATGCTCTCAGGAATGAACTTCTGGAGAAGCACCAAGACTTTTTAAAAGAAAAGGAATCCCTGTTTGGAAGTGAAGCCTTTTGGTCGATTGTTCGCTACTTTGTCCTCCAAAACCTCGACTCGCTTTGGAAAGAGCATCTTTTGAACATGGATCATCTCAAAGAAGGTATCGGATTGAGAGGATATGGGCAGAAAGACCCTCTTGTGGAATATAGGCGGGAAGGTTTTGATCTCTTTGAGAGCTTTATCGCAAATGTGGAAGAGTCGGTGATTCTACTTGTTGGTAGTGCCAGCCGGATGGAAGAGGATGCAAGTCTTCCGGAATATCCTGAACTTGATAACTTGCAATACATCCACCCATTGGATGAGTCTCAAGCAGGTTACCCAGTTGCATCATCTTCCGATACCGTTTCATTCGGTATGCCTCCGCAAATGGAGGAGGGATTTCTCCCTTGGGGAGCTCCAATGGCTTCTCCGTCAGATGCAGAATTAAGAGATCCCAAAATAGGACGAAACGATTTATGTCCGTGTGGGAGTGGAAAAAAGTACAAGAAATGCCATGGACAGTGATCGGAGATCTTTTTTCGATCAGGTATGAATAATGAATAAACGAAAAAATTTATTCTGCAAAAGTTGGGATGGGGTATCTCTCGGATCCAATGTGTGGTACAAATCAACCTATACCTGATTTGTACCATCCCATCGTTCAATCGTAATGTTCGCCGAATCGGTCCGTCTAATATTGACAAGACTCGGTCTTGGTCAATACAATGAAGAACCTTTTCCCTAAAACCGGTGCCTTGTTCGTGGCACTACTCACTCCTTAAAGAAGCTATTGGAGAATTCGGATGTTTTCTGTTTCAAATCCGGAGCACTATATCCCTATCTTGCTCTTCCTACTAGTTGCTATCGGTTTTGGAGCTGTCTCCATCACTGTAGGGCGATTAATCAGACCCAAAAATCCTTATAAGGAAAAAGATTCTCCTTATGAGTGTGGTGTCCCCCCAATCAATGATGCTCGGGAGCGAATTTCCGTAAGGTATTATGTGATTGCTATGTTGTTTCTCGTCTTTGATGTGGAAGTCGTTTTCCTATATCCGTGGGCAGTAGACTTTAATCGACTCGGATTGTTCGGGTTGGTCGAAATGATGATCTTTATTTTTGTATTGTTGGTCGGATATGTCTATGCATGGCGCAAAGGAGCTTTGGAATGGGAATGAATCATGAGAAGGATGGAGAGCTATCAGTCGTTACGATGCGTTTGCAGGATGCAGTCAATGAGGTCATTAACTGGTCAAGAAAGTCAGCAATTTGGCCAATGACCTTTGGCTTGGCATGCTGCGCTATCGAGATGATCGGCGTTGTGGCTTCCCGATTTGATATAGACCGTTTTGGTGCAGGGGTTTTCAGAGCCTCCCCGAGACAATCGGATCTGATGATCGTAGCAGGTACATTAACCAGAAAAATGGCGCCTGTTGTTCGAAGAATCTATGATCAGATGCCGGAGCCCAGGTATGTGATCGCCATGGGGTCTTGCGCTACTTCCGGAAATATCTATGACAGCTATAGTGTTGTACAGGGCGTTGATAGGTTAATTCCTGTTGATGTGTATGTTCCGGGTTGTCCGCCCAGGCCTGAAGCGCTCCTTGATGGACTTTTCAAACTTCAGGAAAAGATCATGAAAGATCGTCCTGTATTTCCTGGAAACTTTCCTGTTGGTGCCACCAGGTCGGAAAGGGTTTAAGAGATGCATCTAGTCGCTGAAAGCATTTCTAGGGAGTGGCCTGATGTTTTTCTGGGCTCCCGTGAGGCCTTGGGAGATCTGACTGTATATCTGAAACCGGATGGTGCGCTTTCGGTATTTCAATCTCTCCATGATGATCCCCGATACGATTATGACTATATAGTGGATGTGGTTTCTGTCGACTACCCCAAGGAATCGGAGAGATTCGAGGTTGTTGTCATTCTGTATTCTATGTCGAGAAAACATCGGATCATGGTAAAACAAAGGGTATCTGAAACTTCTCCCGTTGTTGACTCGATTGTGGGAATATGGAAAGGTGCCGAATTTATGGAGCGGGAAGTCTACGACATGATGGGCATTCAGTTCCGAGGTCATCCCGATCTTAGGCGGATCTTGATGCCGGATGACTATGATGAAGGATATCCGCTCAGGAAAGATTTTCCCTTGATCGGCAAAGGTTGGCGAGAAGATATGTCTTTTGTTCCTAAAATGCAGCGTATCACAGTGGATCATAAAAAAATTACCGCTAAGGAATAAGTTGAATTGATGATATGGATCGGATCCAGGGGGTTTTCTGGAGATTTCCGTGTCTGGTTTTAACAAATATGGATAGGGGAGTATCGGCCCTTGGAGCAGGAAAAGGTAGTAGATAAGGTAGCTGATCGTATCGAAGAAACCACAT
>JAKBTA010000067.1 GCA_021844645.1 Nitrospirota bacterium | reverse complement strand
TTTTTATTTCCCTGGCTTTTGTTGTTTTAATGGCGCCGCTGGTGGGGCGTTATCTGGCCTGGATCTACCAGAGCCAATCCCTCTCCCTCGAGAAGGGACTCTACCGTCTGCTGAAGATCGACGCCGATAAAGAAATGACCTGGAAAGAATACGGTGTGGCCATTGTGGTCTCAAACGGATTTTTCTTTGTGGCGGGATTCCTGGTTCTCTGGGCACAGGCCATTTTGCCCCTCAACCCCAGACACCTCTCGCCTCTTTCAGCCGAGGTCGCCTTCAACACAGCCGCCAGTTTTGTCACCAACACCAACTGGCAGGCTTATGCGGGGGAGGCCCAGCTCTCAAACTTCTCCCAGATGTTGGCCATCACCTTTCTCATGTTCGTCGGCGCCAATACCGGCATGGCATCGCTTGTCGCCATCTTCAGGGGGTTCACGCGCTCCGGAACAACAATGATGGGGAACTATTGGTCGGATTTCTTCCGGTTTTTTGTCCGGGCCTTTCTTCCCGCCTGTTTTTTGATGGCACTCGTTCATGTATGGCAGGGTTCACCCCAGACCTTCAAGACAACAGTGACCGCAAAGACGATGGAAGGAAGCCAGCAAACGCTGATTGTCGGACCTGTTGCATCCCTTGAATCGCTTAAGCAGCTGGGAACAAATGGGGGAGGATTCTACAACGCCAACGGAGCGCACCCTTATGAAAACCCGACCCCCCTGACCAATACGCTGGAATTTCTGGAAATGGGCATCTTTACCTTTGCTCTTCCCTTTTTCTTCGGAAGGATGATCGGACGCCCTCGTCAGGGACAGGTTTTTTTCGCCGTTATTTTCTCTCTCTACCTCGCCGGTCTCGGCGTGATCGAATACTCGGAAAAAATGCCCAATCCCCTCATTGCGCACCAGGCGATCTCCCAACAGATCACTCCGCTTCAGGACGGAGGCAATACTGAAGGAAAAGAAACGCGGTTCGGGATCACGCAGACCAGTCTCTTCTCAAATACAACCATCGCCGCCACCACCGGAGCGGTGGACGGAGCCATGGACAGCATGAATCCACTGTCCGTGCTGGTCTACCTCGTACACATGTTCCTAAACGAAGAACCCGGAGGCAAGGGGGTCGGCTTTGCCGGTCTTATCAAAGAGGCCATCCTGGCCATTTTTCTGGCTGGACTGATGGTGGGGAGAACGCCGGAATTTCTCGGAAAGAAGATCGAGTCAAAAGAAGTCAAGCTGGCAGTCCTGTCGCTCCTCATCACCCCACTTCTGGTTCTGGGGCTCACCGCTCTTTCTGTTGTCATCCCCGCTGGAAAAAGTTCGATGGACAATCCTGGTCCACATGGATTCATGGAGGTTCTTTATGCCTTCGCATCCGGCAATGCAAACAACGGTTCCGCCATGGCGGGACTCAACGTCTCAACGCCCTACTACGCCATCCTGATCGGGGTTGAAATGCTCTTTGGCCGTTTCCTGCCGCTTCTGCCGCTTCTTGCGATGGCAGGTTCCCTGGCCAGAAAAAAGACTCATCCGGAAACAGCCGGAACCTTCAAGACGGATACGACCCTCTTCGTCGTGCTTCTTTTCGGGTTCATGGTCCTGTTTGCCGCACTGACATTTTTCCCGCCACTGATCCTCGGTCCCCTTCTGGAGCATCTGTCCATTCTCCATGGGATCTCATTCTAAGTGCGGGCAAATCACTATTTTCATGGACGAGACAACGCAAATTCAACGTTTGAAAGGTTTAAAAATGAAACTTCTTGGACAATCGTTTCGTGCCACCGTTTTACTCATGATCGTGTGCGGGGCGCTCTACCCTGCGGCGGTTACGGCGGTGGGCAACATTCTCTTCAGCCATCAGGCCCAGGGAAGTCTGGTGAAGGGCGGCAATGGCCAGGTTCTGGGATCCACGCTGATCGCCCAGGGCTTCAAGGATCCCAAATATTTTCATCCCCGCCCATCCGCTGCCATGACGCCGGATGGATCGGCCGCCCAACCCTATGATGCGGCTTTTTCAAGCGCTTCCAACCTGGGCCCGGACAACAGTGCCGAGATCAAGGCGATGACCGATGCAGCCACAGCCTATCGTCTGGAGAACCATCTTTCCCCGGGCTCCGTGGTCCCCATCGATGCGGTCACAGCCTCCGGATCAGGTCTCGACCCCGACATCAGCCTCATGAATGCCGAACTCCAGGCCCCCAGAGTCGCAGAAAGCCGCCATATCAGTCTGGATCGGGTCAAGGAACTGATCAGGAAAAAGACCATCAAACCCCAACTGGGATTTCTCGGAACAAGCAGGATCAATGTCCTGATGATCAATATCGCACTGGACAACGAACATCCAGCCGAAAAAACAAACTAAACGACTCGGGGTCTCCCGGATTTGAAAAACTTGAAGGACGCACATCACATGAATCGGATTACAACCGGAAACAGCCACAAGAACAGACCCTCGTCAAGAATCCTGGCCCGCAATCCTCTCAGCCTCTCGCTCACTTCGGCGGCCATTATACTCGCAGGACTCTCCTCCCCTCACCTCTCCTACGGGGACAGCTCCAGCCCGCAAACAACCACCGCGCCGGCAACCTCCCCGGCTCCCGTGACACCGGCCGCGCCGGCAACACCCGCACCTTCCGCGACTCCGGCGCCTTCTCCGGATCTGATCCTTCCTTCGATGAATGTCCATTTCAAGGGATTCATCGATGTATACGGGCAATATAACCCGACAAGCGCTTCGACGACGGACTTTCGTGCCTACGACTACGGGGCAAACTCCTTCAATGTCAACATGGCCCAGCTGAAGTTCTGGCGACCGGACGATGACGGCGTCGGCTTTGTCCTGCGTGCCGACTTTGGCCCAGGCGCCTATGCATCCGCCCAGAATTTTTCTCCGGGATATTACGGAGCATTGGGAGGGGGACACGGGGGAACGAACTCCATTGGGCTTGGCAGCGCCGGAATGCCCTACTCGGATTTCTGGCTGGAAGAAGCCTATATCAACTTCTTCGTTCCCGACACCAACAAGGAACTTGAAGCCGATGCCGGACAGTTCCAGACACTGGCCAACTTCGAAGTCATCCAGCCTACCGGGAACTGGATGATCTCGGACGGGTACACCTTTTTGCTCGGTCCCTACACCCACACCGGCGTCCGGATGCATTACGCCCCCAATGCCACCACCAATTTGTACCTCGGCGTGAACAACGGCTGGAACGGCAACATGCAGGTCAACCAGGGCAGCTACTTCCAGGATATCGAGCTTGGACTCGTGGCCAACCCCGTCTCCTGGCTCAATATCAACTTCTCCGGATATCTGGGACCCCAGGTGAGGAACGTCTATTTTGACCCCTTGAGCGGCGCAGCCGGAGGTGTCGGAGGTGCCAACACAAGTCTTGCGACAACCTATGGCGAAGCCAACACGCCGACCTGGAGGAACTACGGCGCCTTTGTGGTCGAGGTCGGTCCAGTCGACCACCTCTGGCTGGTGACAAACGAGTCCTACGGATGGCAGGCGGAGGGGAATGTCAACTCTTCCGGAACGCCCATCGGAAATGCCTCATGGTATTCAAGCGAGAACTTTCTCCGCTATGATATCAACGATACCATGGATGTTGTCGCCAGGTACGAGGTCTACTACGATCCCAACGGCTTCATGACCGGCATGCCGGGAACCGCGATCAACGACGAGTCGGTGGACTACCAGTGGAACTTCATGCCCAATGTGATCAGCCGGGTGGAGTACCGCCACGACAATTCCAACAATCCGCTTTTTAACAACCCCGTCTATAATGGCGGCAACCGGGGGCCTGCACTGTATTCCCAGGACACGGTGGATGTTGAACTGATTTACTCGTTCTAGTCCTGGGGAGCGGGTTTTCCTTTCACCCGTTCCCGGAATCATCCTCCCCGGTCTTTTCCGGGGAGGACTCCCGGGCAGGTGCAGTCTCTCCGGACCAGGGAGGAGGGTTTATTGGCCATATTCAAGATCTATCATGGAACAAGAAAAACCATCACCCGATTCCGGGAGTCCGTTCTTCAGAGGGTTGTAGGGATCGGAGCCCTGTTCTCGTCGGGATACGGCGATGTCGGGTCCTCCATCTACTTTGCCCTTGGCGTGACAACGATCTATGCCGGCGGTGCGATGTTTCTCGCCATTTTCATCGCCGGATTCTTTTTTATCGCAACGGTTCTGTCTTATGCCGAACTCTCTGCGGCGATCCCTGAAGCAGGGGGGTCTTCCCTTTTTTCCCAGAGAGCATTTGGCGACGGATGGGCCTTTTTTGCGGGATGGGCGCTTCTTCTGGACTACGTCATCACGCTGGCGCTCTCCGCTTTTTCCGTAGGTCCTTATCTGGGTTATTTTTTCCCGATTTTAAAAGACAATGTCCAGGCCAATGTGACTTTCACCGGGGCCTTGATCCTCTGTCTCATTCTCCTGAATGTCTTCGGTCTCAAGGAATCGGCCTGGTTCAGCCTCATGCTGGCAGGATTTGATATCCTGACACAGCTTTCCCTCATGTTTCTGGGGATCTTTTTCCTTTTCAACGTCCCCAAGATCATGCACCAGTTTTCTCTTGGAACCAATCCGACCTGGCCTCATTTCCTCTACGGGATTTCCGTGGCCATGGTGGCCTACATCGGGATCGAGGCGATCAGCCAGATGTCTTCGGAGGCCAAGGATCCGGCAAAGTCCGTTCCCAGAGCCATGTTTCTGACCATGGGGACGACAGTCTTCCTGTACTCCGGAATCAGTCTTGTTGCCTTGTCGGCCATGGACCCCAAGCTTCTATCGACCGTCTGGGTCAACGATCCGATTGCCGGAATCGCCCATTTCATCCCCCATGTCCATCATTATCTTGGTCCATGGATCGCTGTTCTCGGCGCCACGATCCTGACGGTCGCCGCCAATGCAGGGCTGATTGGCGTTTCCCGTCTGGCCTATTCGATGTCGCACAATTTCCTGATCCATCCGATTTTCCGGCATACGACCAGAAGGTGGAAAACACCCGTCTATTCGATCGTCTTTTTTGGGGCATTGTCGGCCACAGTCGTCGCCTTCTTCCCCTATCTTGAAGTTCTTGCCGATCTCTACAACTACGGCGCGATGCTTTCCTTCATGATGACCCATCTGGCCCTGATCAAGCTCAGGAACAAAGAGCCGGAGCTTGTCAGACCCTTCCGGGTTCCCTTTTCTGTCCGGATCAAAAATTTTGAAATTCCCCTTCCGGCCATTTTTGGACTTCTCGGAACCGGAGGCGTATTTGTCATGGTGCTCCTGTTTCATAAATACGGCCGTGTCTTCGGAACGATCTGGATGATTGTGGGTATAACCTATTACTACTACTTCCGCCGGAGCACCCGCATGCCCCTGATGGGACGGGTGGAAATCAGGGAAATCCAGGAGACGGATATCGAAAAGCCCGTTGCGCATCAAAACATCCTCGTGGCAACATCCCCTCATGCCCCATCCATGATTCTTCATGACATCGCAAAAATCGCCCGTTCCGACAATGCAAGGATAACGGTTGTCACCGTTCTGGAAATCCCGCTGTCTCTTCCCATGAACGCATCACTCCCGGAAGAAGAGGCCATCGCAAAACAGACCCTTGAGCTTTGCCAGGCCATGGGGGTCGAAGAGGATATCCTTCTCGACACCCTTCTTATCCGAAGCCGGTCCATCGGAGACTCCCTCGTGCAGGTCTATGCCAAACACAAGGCCGACACGCTGGTTTTTAACGACACGAACTCCGCCGTTTCAAAAGCGATCGACGCGGCGATCACCCGGTCGGGCATTCCTGTGACCGTCTGGAAGATCCAGTCCATCAAGGGCCATCCTGGAAGGATGCCCGGCAATGAATCAATCCTCTCATCGGGCCATGAGGTCCTTAAAACCTCCGCGGATCCTCCCCTGTCCCCATGATGAATCCTCCGGAGGCGATCCGCCCGTCGGAAAATCAATTCGATCCCGACCCTTTGCCAGCTCCGGCCACCCAAAAGATTCTTTATCTGGCCGGAGCCCTTTTCCTCTTCATTTTTTTGGCGGATGCACTGACTCCCCAAAGTCTTGTCGTCTCGATTCTTCTGGATATCCCCATCGCCCTGACCGGACTGACTCTCAGGAAAAGAGCGACCGTCTCCATTGTGATCCTTGGGCTTGTCGCAAACACCATTGCCGGTATCATCAATGCCAAAACAGAAGGGTCGCTTGACTCCATTGCCCTTCTGAACCGGATCTTTTCTGCCGTTTCCTTTTTTCTTGTGGGGTACCTGACCCTGAAAATCCAGGAGAACGCCCATGAAACAGGAATTGTTTTTTCAGAAAGGAACCGGGCCACAAGAGAGCACAAGATCAGGACCTTTCTGGCCGGCATCAGTGCCCAAAACAGCCCTGACACCCTGCTTTCAGAACTCGCGGGCCACCTTCAGTCCCTATTGGGGGCAAAAGGTGTCGTGATCGCAGCCTCGGAGCAGGACCAATGGCGCTCGACAACCTATTCCGCGCCGGACGGACTCTGGTTCTGGAAATCCGGAGAATCCATTCCCGGAGGGCTGTCCCTTCTGGGGAAAAAACCATTCCTGCCCACCTGGATCTCGAAGCCGAGCCTCTCAGCTCTTCTTGAAAACAACAATGTCTCCCAGGGGGTTGTCGCAAGGCTTTCCTTGCCCCCCATCGACCAGGGGGCCGGACAGTTTATCTACCTGTTCATCCTGGAACCGGAAGAACCTGCGATCCTGTCGATCCTCGCAGAAATCACGCCGATTCTGGAGGAAGTGATCGCAAGGGTCAGGCTTCTCCAGCATTTGAGGGAATACAATCAGATTCTGCTTCGCCGCAACAGCATCATCCACGACCTGATTTATGGCGTCTCCCACGATATCAGGACACCGCTGATCGCAAACACCATCAACATGAAGCTCGCCTTGGAAGGAGCTTATGGCAACCTTCCCGATGAGTTCTCATCAGTCCTGGAAAAAACGAAGATCGGA
>JAKBTA010000066.1 GCA_021844645.1 Nitrospirota bacterium | reverse complement strand
GGTTCTCAGTGCAGGGCTTGAAAAGATTACGAAAGACGAATCCAGTCGCTTCTCTATCCGCCCTGAAACTTTTTTGGCATCCCTCCAGCCTTTATCCGTCAAAGGACGGTCAAGATCCCGCATCGGCTCCCCAGAGCTATCTGCCAATACAGAAAGTTCCTCTGCTTTAGCATGTCTCCAAAGAACAAGATCCATTCAAAACTCCTTATTCTTAAAGGAATTCCTCAAAAAATCCGGAGTTATATAAAAATATTGAAATCTCTTGGACTGATTGGGGATCTCCCTGAAAAAAGACTAGATCTCTCCGATCAATAAAGAAATAAGATCCTTATCTGAACGGCAGAAGCGATGCAAAACAGGAATCACAGCGGAGATGACTTCTCCTTTGAAAAGACAATCTCCGCAACAGATTCATCCCGCTTATATTTTGGGAAGATGCTCTGCAGAAAGCTCCTTCAATAAAGGGTACAAGGCATCTTTTGCTGAGACGGTCGGAGTCCTTCCTGGCCAGTCGATACCAATATCCGGATCGCTCCAAAGGATTCCCCCTTCATCAGAAGGGTCATACAGTTCTGTACACTTATAAACAAGCTCAGTATTCTCCTCAAGAGAATAAAATCCATGAGCAAATCCCTCTGGAATATAAAGAAACTCAGGATTCTCAGAGGTCAAGACCTGACCATACCACTGTCCGAAAGTCGGGGATCCCTGTCGTATGTCCACCGCCACATCAAACAGGGATCCGGCTACTACCCTGACAAGTTTTCCCTGCTGACGAGTCTTCTGAAAGTGAAGACCTCTCAGAATCCCTTTTCCTGATCGGGAATGGTTGTCTTGCAGAAAAATTTCTGGAAGTCCCAAGGCCTTGAACTTCTCAGCATGGTAGGTCTCCATGAAAAATCCCCTGGGATCCTTGAACAGGTCAGGGATCACCCGGAGAACCCCGGGAAGATTCGTTTCAATCACTCTCATGAAAAAAGATCCTCCTCTGCCAAAGAAATCAGATATTGGCCATACCCATTTTTGGACATTGAACGACCGGTTCTCAAAATATCTTCCCGTGAAATATACCCCATCCTATAGGCAACTTCTTCCGGGCAAGCCACTTTCAATCCCTGCCGATTTTCAATCGCGGCAATAAAATTCGATGCCTCAAGAAGAGCTTCATGCGTTCCTGTATCAAGCCAAGCTGTCCCTCTGCCCAATCGCTCGACGCGTAAATCTCCGTTGGCGAGATACAACCTGTTCAGATCCGTAATCTCAAGCTCTCCCCTGTCCGATGGACGAAGCGACCTGGCATACTCTGAAACCATTCCGTCATAGAAGTAGAGTCCAGGCACGGCATAGCGCGAAGGCGGCTCCTTGGGCTTTTCCAGAATCTCAAGGACCCTTCCCTCCGGGTCAAATGACAAAACACCATATCTTTCAGGATCTTTCACCATGTATCCAAAAATCAGGGCTCCTCTTTCAAGACATGCCGACTTTTGCAGGACCTCTGACAATCCATGCCCGAAAAAAATATTGTCTCCCAAAACAAGAGCCACAGGCTCTTTCCTGATAAACTTTTCACCAATCAAAAATGCTTGGGCAAGTCCGGCAGGTGTGGGTTGAACCTCATAGGAGAAGGAAAGACCAAGAGCAGAACCATCTCCAAGGAGCGCCTTGAAAAGGGGGAGATCAGCCGGAGTTGAAATGATCATGATTTCCCTGATACCCGACAGCATCAGAGTTACAAGGGGATAGTAGATCATGGGTTTGTCATAAACAGGCATAAGCTGCTTGCTTACGACATAAGTCAATGGGTGAAGCCGTGTACCGGCACCTCCTGCCAGAATGATTCCTCTCACTTTGCCCCCTTTTTCAAAGGGGGCAATACACCCAGCCTCTCGCCAGCGTATTTCCGTGAACGGATCTCCCTCCACCATTCTTCATTTGCCAGATACCATCTCACCGTTTCCCCTATTGCCGACTCAAAAGAAAACTCTGGAGTCCAACCGAGTTCGCGCTTCAAGCGACTTGCATCCATGGCATAGCGTCGATCATGTCCCGGGCGATCGGTAACATGTCGGACCTGTCCAGAATAAGAATGCCCGTCTGATCTTGGTCTTTCCTGATCAAGGATTGATAGTATCGTCTCGATCACCCTTTGGTTGGTCCGTTCGCTGTTGCCGCCAATATTGTAAGTTTCCCCTGGGATGCCTGCTTCATGAATGCGCAGGATGGCTTGAACATGATCTCCCACATATAGCCAATCCCTGATATTGAGCCCATCTCCATATAACGGAATCTCTTTCCCCTCTATTGCTGCCAAGACGACAGTCGGAATCAATTTTTCGGGAAATTGCCAGGGACCAAAATTATTGGAACAGTTTGTCGTAATGACCGGCAGGCCATATGTGTGAAAATAGGCTCTGGCGAGGTGGTCGGAGGCTGCTTTTGAAGCTGCATACGGAGAGTTTGGAGCATATGGTGTTGTCTCCGTAAAGGGAGGGTCTTCCGCCCCCAGACTCCCAAAAACCTCATCAGTCGAGACATGGATGAATCGGAATGGCTCACCGGGATCTCCCCCACCTCCTGAAAGATATTTGCGGGCTTCGTCAAGAAGAACAAATGTCCCTTCCACATTCGTCTTCAGAAAAATGCCCGGATGGTCAATCGATCTGTCCACATGGGACTCAGCCGCAAAATGAAAGATCGCCGTTGGCTTGAATGACTCAATAAGAGACCTGACCAAAGAGGGATCGGAAATGTCTCCATGAACAAATTCATGGTCCGGATCTTTCTCAATGGCAGAAAGATTCGTTCGGTTCCCGGCATACGTCAAAAGATCCAGAGTCAAGACTTTAGCCAGATTTTTCTTCCGGGCCTCCAACACAAAGTTTGATCCAATAAACCCAGCCCCGCCCGTTACAAGCCATCGTTTCGACATTAAGCATCCTTTTTAAAATTGGTCCATGCACTCAAAAAGAATTTTTGGTATCATATCCTCTCATTTGATCTATTTAAACCCCATGCACCCAAACAGGAGCCATGACAACAATGGGACGAACTCTCTTAGAAAAAATCTGGGATGATCACGTTGTTACAGAATCTGACGGATCGACCCTTCTCTATATAGACAGGCAGCTTGTCCATGAAGTAACCAGCCCACAAGCCTTTGAAGGACTAAAGATCGCTGGCAGGGCAGTTCATCGACCTCAGGCAACACTTGCGGTTCCGGACCATAATGTTCCGACAACCGGAAGAAAAAAAGGAATTGAAGATCCTATCAGCGCCCTTCAGGTTGAAACACTGACCAAAAACGCCATGGAGTATTCTGTCCCCATCTTTACGATGGACGACATTCGACAGGGTGTTGTCCACGTGATCGCTCCTGAACAGGGGTTTACCCTGCCAGGAATGACCATCGTCTGCGGTGATAGCCATACCTCGACCCACGGAGCCTTTGGCGCACTTGCCTTTGGCGTGGGAACGTCAGAGGTTGAACATGTCATGGCCACACAAACCCTTATTCAGAAGAAACCGAAATCGTTTCTCATAAAGGTCAACGGCCATCTCCCCAAAGGCTCGACATCCAAAGATCTGATTCTTTACATCATCGGTCAAATCGGAACTGATGGCGGAACAGGGTATGTTCTGGAATTCTCGGGAGAAGCCGTCAGGGAACTCTCCATGGAGGCCAGGATGACGCTTTGCAACATGGCGATAGAAGCAGGAGCCCGAGCCGGAATGATCGCAGCCGACGAAGTGACCTTTTCTTATATCAAGGGTCGTCCGATGGCACCCAAAGGTGACCTTTGGGAAAAGGCTGTCTCCTCCTGGAAGTCCCTGCACTCTGACCCTGATGCAAAATATGACCGGGTTCTTGAAATCGATGCCACCAGGATCGAGCCCCAAATCACATGGGGAACAAACCCGGGCATGGTTCTTCCTGTCACAGGATCCATTCCCTCCCCCGAAAGCTTTAAAGATGAAGTCTCTAAAGAAAATGCTAAAAATGCCCTCAAATATATGGGACTTGAGCCGGGAACTCCATTAAGCGAGATTTCCATCGACAGGGTTTTTATCGGTTCATGCACCAATGGAAGGATAGAGGATCTGAGAGCAGCTGCAAGCATCATAAAGGGACGCAAGGTTTCTCCCAGTGTCAATGCCATGGTTGTACCAGGATCTGGTCTTGTCGGCCAGCAGGCAGAAAAGGAAGGTCTCGACAAGATTTTTCTCGAAGCCGGATTTGAATGGCGAGAACCGGGGTGTTCGATGTGTCTGGGAATGAATCCTGATCAGTTGTTGCCTGGAGAACGTTGTGCGTCAACATCAAACAGGAATTTTGAGGGAAGACAGGGCAGAGGGGGCAGGACCCATCTTGTCAGCCCGGAGATGGCTGCCGCTGCGGCCATTACCGGCCACTTTGTCGATATTCGAAACTGGAACTGAAAAAAGGAAAAACAGGATGGAAGCCTTTAAAACACTCAAATCAATTGTTATCCCCATCGATCGCGCAAATGTTGATACAGATGCGATCATTCCCAAACAGTTTCTTAAAACCATCCATAGGACAGGTCTTGGAAAAAGTCTTTTCTATGACTGGAGATACCTTTCCGACGGAGTCACACCAAACCCTGACTTTGTAATCAACCAGACGCGATACAAAGGAGGCAGGATACTTCTTTCCAGAGAGAACTTCGGTTCAGGCAGTTCCAGGGAACATGCCCCCTGGGCCCTTCTGGATTTTGGCATAAAAGCCATAATCGCACCTTCTTTTGCCGATATTTTCTATAATAACTGTTTTAAAAACGGGATTTTGCCAATTCGCATTGACCGGATGATTGTTGACGGTCTCTTCAAGGAGATTGACCGGACACCCGGATACCAAGCTGAAATCAACCTTGAATCACAGTTGATTCTCCTTCCGGATGGAAGAACGATTCCTTTTGAAATCGACGCTTTCCTCAAGAAGTGCCTTCTCGAGGGGCTTGATGACATCAGCCTGACTTTTGAGAAAAAAGCGCTGATCACAAGCTACGAAGATCGACGACGCAAAGAAGCTCCCTGGCTTTTTCCAGACATGACTGCATGAATCGAACTGAAGGCGGAAGATCTCTTTTTTTGTTGTTTGGGCTGGCAACGGTTCTGGCATACTGGGTCATTGCTCCCTATCTGGAACCGCTTGTCTGGGGGGCGATTATGGCCTTCGCCCTCTCCCCCATACAACGATTCATCAAAAAATGGGTTCCACAACCATTTATGGCAGCATTACTAACAGTCTTCCTGTTTTGCCTTCTGGTTCTTTTGCCACTGACACTTCTGGCTGTTCCAATCGGGCAGGAAATCTTCCGAGAAACACTGTCCCTCAGGGATTTTCTTCAGGACCCATCTGCAACTCTTCCAAAATGGCTGATCAACCTTCCCTTCATTGGCCATAAAATTGCCCTTTTGGCAACCAGCTTGAAAACCAATACCCAGATGCTGACGGGTGTAACGGGGAAGCTTGAATCCCACCTCATGGAAATCGGGAACCAGTTTTTATCCCTGGCTTCCGGTTTGGGCCACTGGCTGATCAAATTGCTGATCATGCTTCTCGGGACATTTGCATTTTTGTTTCATGGACAAAATGTCTGGGAACAGATCACCCGCCTGTCCGATTCTGCTGCGGGCGAAAACCTGACAAGGCCGTTGGGGGTTATCCCACCGACCACTAAAGGAATCATTTATGGACTGTTTTTTACATCCCTTGCCCAAGCCCTTTTAGCTGCTCCAGCTTTGAAGATCGCAGGAGTTCCAAACATCCTGCTACTCTCGACAGCCATATTCATCACTTCCCTGTTCCCGATCGGGGCAGCCATCATCTGGCTTCCTGCCACCATCTACCTGCTTGCGACAGGGCATCCCATAACTGCAGTTGTCTTTGCATCATGGAACATTCTGGTCTCTGGTGGAATGGAGCATTTCGTCAAACCCATGTTTATCGGCAGAACATCCCATATCCCGTTTCTCATGATTCTTTTGGGAGTACTTGGGGGTCTTGAAACATTTGGATTAATTGGTCTTTTTATCGGGCCAATCATCTTGTCCGTTTTTCTGGAGGTGTGGCGCCATTTGCTCATAACGGAAAACCCACATTAGTCCCGACAAAAGGAACTTCCCCAAACTCATTCTTTGTTCAATGGTTATAGAAATTCTCCCTGCACAATGGAATTCTTTAGCACCTACAAAAAACTCCCTCAAAACAGTCATCACCCGAGATCACCCAATAATCAATTGACAAAACAAGCTGTTTACGGCAGAATATCCCTCGAGCCGCTAGCTCATTCGGTAGAGCATCGCCCTTTTAAGGCGAGTGTGCTGGGATCGAAACCCAGGCGGCTCACCACACAACCCTCAATTATAAGTCTCTCGTCCCCATTCCACTCAAAACAGATGGCAGAACCACAATAATCTGGATCCTCTCCCCTTTTCATAACATCCCAATCCCTCACAACAGAAAACAGATCCCGTTGTTCTCCCCTCTCAATTTGATCTGCACCTATTCGTTCTCCAGTATGGGCAACAAAAAACACATAGCCTAATCCCCCCATCCCTGTGTGTGATAACGAACAGAAAGACCCTGGAAAAGCCTGTAATCTCGATCCGAGCTTACCATTTGGCTCAAACCAGACCCATCACATCCCATAAAGGGGTTTCCAGTGATGACTGAAACATTAAAAGGCAAATCAAAAATGAAACAGCAAGAACACCACAAGGAAGCCAGCAGAAAACACGCGTCCTTGTTCGGAGACAAAAAGTAACAGACTCCCTACCGCAGGAGCATGGTCCAAACCATTGGACAATAGCATCAGGTTCAAACAAGTTTGACTTTTTTTCCACTGGCAACAGGAAATTCAATCCGATCCTGAGCGTCCAACAGAGAGAGAATATCTGACCGCATTTTCAATATGGGCGACAGATAGCATTCCCCCCTTATCAGACATCAAAAAAACAGTGTTTTTTCTATTGCCTCTTCGGGATTGACGCGACAATCGGTAGGGAGTCGATGGATAAAGTCCCTTCCAGACAACCTTGTCATTGGCGACCCATCCATTATAGGAAAAAGAAAAGATCTTCCGGGAAATCGGTCCATGCAATCG
>JAKBTA010000065.1 GCA_021844645.1 Nitrospirota bacterium | reverse complement strand
AACATCAATCGCCGACGACCGCATCAAGCCTTTCATTTTCGAGGCGCTCTGTCTTGGAAAGAGTCTTTCGCCCTTCGTGGACAAAAATGTGGCATGTCCCGCAGGAAGCTTTTCCATCGCATTTGTGGCCGATGTTTTCGCCGGACTCGATAAGGATATCGAGAATTCTTGTTCCGCTTTCAGCTTCCCTGGTTTTTCCAGAAGGAATGATTGTAACGATTGGCATTTCTGATTCTCCTTTTCAGTGTTTGTTGGATTCAGTCCCTCCCCAATAGGGCTGTGATGTTCAAATCGCCATTGTCTTCTGGCTGTTCGGGGCAAATCGAGACAAAATGAGGGGGTCTGGAAATTGAACCACCAGAGGACGGGTGAAATGGCCATCCCGGAGACTGCGTCGTCTTATTGGTTTTGGAAGAGAAGACCTGAACCAAAGGTGTTGTTGTTAAGAAGGAACCTTGGGTGTTCGGAAAGTGTCAAAAGAGAGGGACTTCTTCGTCCCATTTTTGGCCTGGAGAAAGAGCCAGAAAGCGAAGTTTCTGGCCAGGATCACATCCACTCTAAAGATACTGGATTCGCTTGCGTTTCGTCAATTGTTTCTCTTTCAGAAGCCTCTCTTGTTTCAGAATAATGATATGCTTGGGAGGTCATGATCCAATGGGTTGACATATACTCCCGGGGAGTACATAATATGCAAGCTTCAAGGGAGACAGCTCGTCTCCCTATTCAAGATGTTGCACCTGTCTTGAAGAAGCGGACATGAGAGGCAGGTCTTTCGTGTTCTTTTGGTCAACAATAAGTGGTGTCTTGCGAGTTTGTCGAGACACTGAAATGATGGCGACGGACCGTTTTAAGGAACTTTTCTCTGATAACGGGTACCGCCAAAAAGTGAAGGAGTTAATGTGGACGAAGGACCTAGTCCTGTGCGGACGGAAAAGGAGGTGCCGGTTATAGGCGATTGATGTTTGTCTGTTCTCCCGATCTTCCCTTTCCCTGGCTCTTTTCTCTTTTCGCTTCCTTTTCCTCCGCACATTCAATTCATCTGAACATCCAAGATTGAAGAAGAGTTATGCCCCTTTTTCAGTTCCTGTTGCACGTCATGTTTCAAGGGACTGGAATTTATAGGGAGCATTTCCCAAGGAGGAAGCCATGCGAAAAATGGAAACAACCATTGAAAGACTGCTTCATCGTATCAGGGGTTTTGTAAAGGATCTCCAGGAGGTTCTTTCCGGCCCCGGAAACATGGGACGTCTTGTGCCTTGAAGAGGGCAAAAAAAGAAATCGGGACATTCCTCCTCAGTGTTTTTCTCTGATGGGGAGGAAATGGAAAATCCTCTCCTCCGGACAAAATCCGGGGGAGAGCATTAATGAAGATCCAATGATGACAAGGGAGTCTTTAGATGAAGATCAAAGCATTTTTCAGCGTAAAAGCGTTTATTGCCATTTTACTGTTTTCGGGAGTTCTTGCCGGATGTGCGGAAAACACCGAACCCGATGTCCGGGCCTACATTCATGAGAAGAAAGCGTATTCGGAGATCCAGAGAGGCCAGCTTCAAATGGCCAGCATGGATCTTAAAAAAGCACTCAGAGACAGCCCGGGGGAGCCAACGATCCTGAACAATCTGGCCCTTATCGCTTTCAGGGAAGGGAAGTATGAGAAAGCGGTAGGGTACCTTGAAAAGGCCCGATCTTTGAAAGCCGGAGGCAACGATGAGCCCTATATCTTGAATGAAGCCCGGATACTGATTGTCCATCATGAGTATCATCGCGCACTGGCCCTTCTTTCTCTGATCGAACCAAGGCATTCCTGGCCAAAGGGATACCAGAAGATCATGGCGGAGGCTCTCCTCCATAATGGTCAGTCATCCCATGCCCTTGCCATCTTGCTCGACAAGCGGACCCTGAATCAGGAGCAACCTCACCCATAACCTCAATATGGCGACCATTAGGGAGCTGGAGTTCATGTATGTTGACCATGATGCGCAAGAGCCTCGTCTTTTCACTGTTTTTCATCTCGGCAGGGCTCATATTCCCGATCAAGGGATTTTCTGATTCCATGGCGACCTCGCCAGGATCGGCAGGAATGGCCTCACCGCTGTTTCCGTTTTCCAGCGACGAGGATATTTCGAAGGGATTCCAGGCATTGGCTCCCCCCTTTCTTCCGTGGGGACCCAACACCAGCGGTCCCTTCTTTACCGGCACAGCCGAGGTGGAACCGATCGGGTCCTGGTATCTGGAACCCTTCGCCTACGACTTTATGACTCCAGGGATCGCAGCCTCCTCCCTTTCCATGCCGTTGCGTCTGGCGGTGGGACTTGGCCACAATCTCGAGTTCGATACCTATCTTCCCCTCGTCCAGAACTGGCAAGGGGCTGATCCCTCCCAGGGGATCGATCATTCGGCCAGCCATTTCGGAGTGGGAAATACCCACTTCGAGATCAAGTGGCAGCTTTCCTCCGACGATGACGTCTATCTCCCGCTGGCCCGCCCGGCGGTAGCACTGACCTTCGACTTCTGGATTCCCTCCGGTCAATACCAGAACCTGAACCCGCAGGACTATGGAACAGACCAGCTGGGAAACGGTACCTTCAACGAAGGTGTCATGCTTCTGGTCAGAAAGCACTTCAAACCGTTCATGGTCTATCTCCAGCTGGGCGATATCATAGAAAATCCCTCGACCGTGGGTTCGGGGTATACGTTCAACAACGGTCTCGCCAGCCCCAATATCCCTGATTTTCACATGGTGGACGGTAATCTCACCTACTACGCCGGGGCGCTGGAGGATGTGATCAATACCGATTGGGGAGCCGGGTGTCTTCTTGAGTTCTACGGGGAGACCCAGAGCGGCACCAGCCTTCTTTTTGGGACCGCGAATGCGCCGGTCTGGTCCTTCTTCTGGCTGGCCCCGGAACTTGAGATAACCTGGCCCAGCACGCACAAGTTCGCAGCTACGTGGGGAGCCGGAGTCGCCTTGCCGGTTTACCAGTCGAACTATCCGAGGACCTATACTCCCATGGGAACCGCGACCTTGTATTTCAACGGACCCTTCGGCTACAGGGGAATGTAGTCTTGTGTGAGCTCCTCCGGGTAAAACAGGAGGAGCTCTTTAACTTGCATCTGTTTCCGTTCTGACTATCGCCTCCCCGGGATGGAAAAAAATGTTAGGAAGTCCGGGCAATGGGTCTTGGCTATAACATCGGATGACAAAAGCGTATAGTGGAGAGGTCGCATTCAGGGTTCTTTTCCGGGAAATCTGTCCGCAGGGGAACATCTCTTGATCCAAACATATGCTTGCCCATTTTAACGTCAGGATTTTTTGATGTCTTTTTCGGCCCTTGGTCTTTCCGATGAAATTGTTCTTGCTGTTACCGAACGGGGTTATTCGACGCCGACTCCAATCCAGATCGCTGCGATCCCCGCCGTTTTGTCGGGGAGGGATCTTATGGCTGGGGCCCAGACGGGAACAGGTAAAACCGCTGGCTTTACCTTGCCGATCATTGAAATGCTGTCCAGAAAAAATGACACGAAAGAAAAAGGGAGAAGAATTCCTGTAAGAGCTCTGATCCTGACTCCAACCCGTGAGCTTGCCGCTCAGGTTGAAGAGTCAGTCGTCGAATACGGAAAGCATATGAAGCTCTCTTCGACGGTCATTTTTGGCGGAGTCAGCATCAACCCCCAGATTCAGAAGCTACGGACCGGAGTGGATATCCTGGTTGCCACTCCGGGTCGTCTTCTTGACCATGTCCAGCAGAAAACACTGGATCTGTCGCATGTCGAGATCCTGGTCCTTGATGAAGCCGATCGCATGCTGGATATGGGGTTCATCCGGGATATCCGGCGCATTATTGCTCTTCTCCCAAAGACCCGGCAAAACCTTCTGTTCTCGGCAACCTTTTCGGATGAGATCAAGAGTCTCGCCGGCAGTATTTTAAAGAATCCGGTTTTAATCGAGATTACCCCCAGCGGAAAACCGGTGGAGAAGGTGGCTCAGAAGGTCTATCTTGTTGACCGTGAGAAAAAGCGGACACTTCTGTCGACTCTTATCAAGCAGCATGGATGGTTTCAGATCCTCGTCTTTACGCGTACCAAGCTTCGCGCCAATCGTCTGGCGGAGCAATTGAACAAGGATGGCATTTCCTCTCTTGCCATTCACGGCAACAAAAGTCAGGGGGCGAGGACCCATGCTCTTGCCGAGTTCAAGACCGGCACACTCCATGTTCTTGTCGCGACCGATATTGCCGCCCGGGGAATAGATATTTCCGAACTTCCCCATGTCATCAACTTTGATCTGCCCAATTCTCCGGAAGACTATGTTCACAGGATTGGACGTACTGCCCGTGCCGGTGCGGAAGGAGAAGCCATATCCCTTGTGTGCATTGATGAATACAAACTTCTGGAAGGAATTGAGCGGCTTATCAAGATCAAATTGCCAAGGGAAGTGGCTCCAGGATTCGAACTGGATCCTGATGCCAGAGCGGAGCCTATTGAGAATGGACAGGGAAGGGGCAGCTTTTCGCCTCGGCCAAGAACGCCATCAGGCCAATCCCCCAAGGGCTCTGTGCCCAAAAGACAGGAGCGCCCAAGAGGGGAGGAATCGAGACGATCTGGATCTGGGGAAGTAAAACCCAGAGGCCGTTATTAGGTTGATTCTTTAGTTCAGGGGGCAAGCCCTAAAAAATCGCTGTAAATTTCTTCCCGAGAAAAGCCCCATGGATTGTCATTTCACAAGCGCAATGGAACTCCGACAGGGAAGCTCCCATGAGATGAATAGCTGATTCTTCGCTTGTGAAGATCTGGGGGATGACACGCTCCCGTCTTCGGATCTCTCTATCGAGCCGCTCCTGTGAGTTGGTGCTCCGAAGCCGGGCGCATGATTGAACCACGCGGACTTCAATGACCGCTCCATTGGTGAAAGGGTTTGCCTATTTTCCCAAACGATTTTAATCGGCCATTGAAAATAAGTTTTTGAAGAAATCTTCATTGATTTCTGTAGGCAATTTTTCATTTTTCACATGTTCAAAGTGAAAAATTCTCGGTAAATAGTTTTCTGGCGCAAAAGTTCTTATATAGGTTTTCCATGTTTTGGGATTAATCGGTTGATCTTTCAGTGATCGAATGAGAAGTTGTCTGCAGTAGCTTTTTCCTTCTCGATAAATTAAAAACCTAATGCTCAACTCTCTCATCCATTGGGCTCTGATTTTGATGAGGGCATTTCTTTTATCTTTTTGAGTCCCATACTTCTTGTAAAGAATGCTAAAAAAATAATTTAAGTTCTTTATCGCAACCCAATCAAAATCTCCTTGGCGATCTTTCAGGTAGTTTTTTGAGGATAGTCTGATGTGAGTTAATGTTTCAGGAATAAGGTATATCGGTCCCTTTTCGTACATGCGCAATGAAAATTCAGTGTCTTCAGTCCAGTAAGGGTTGAATTTCTCATCAAAAAGTCCCACTTCAATCGCCAAGCTACGTCGAAAAAACATTGTTGAAGGGTGAGGATTGTAAATTGGATGTTTTTTGAATTTTTCAGTATTTCCAAATAATTCGATTGCCCAAAATTGCGGGGAGAAGTTTTGATTGAGTTCGACAATCTGACCATCATCGTAGGAAATAAAATTTACAAGATTCGTAATAATAGAGAACTCTGGGTGATCCTGCTGTATTTGTAATTGCTTTTTGATCTTGTCCGGTACCCAGATATCATCTTCATCACAAAAACTGACAAACTCCCCCTTTGCTTCAATAATTCCACGATTTCTGGCAGATGCAATTCCCTGGGTAGGTTCAAATACAATTCTGATGATCTTGGGGTAACGAGTCTGATATTCATTGGCGACAGCGAGTGTTTCCGGGATTGCATTGTTATTGACGAGAATGATTTCAATGTTTTTATATGTTTGAGAAAGCATCGATTCAATTGCAAGGGATAGCTTGTTCCTATGCTTATAAATGGTGGTAATAATGGAAACCTTGGGATCGTTTTCCGGAAGTATCAATGATTCTCCTCGAGAACAAAATGTATATCTACTTTAACTTAATATATTTTATGGGATTTGTTTGTTTTTTAATGTCTTAAAGGAGAAGTTCAACTTTACCAAGGCACGCTTCCATGCTTTTATCCTAAATGATTTCATGGATCTCGTTCGATCAATCTTCTGATACCCTGCAGCAATATATTGAAACTCTCTGATTTGTTGCGGGAAAGATCAAGGTGTGGAGCAATCGCTCGTGATCCCGCCACTTTCTCGTAACATCCCTTTGTGAGTTTGTTCAGTTCATCGGCCGGGTGCGGGAGCATGTCCGGCGCTCTGAATTTTCTCTTTTCTTGTGCAGAGGCAATACCATTGATCCCGAGCCCCTTCTCAACAGCTTTTAAATCCCCAAGGTAAAAACTTTCCAATTCGTGACATGCTATCCGAACATGATGCAGGCTATGCAGAACATCTTTCCCGCGAAGGGGAAAATCTCTCTCTTGTCATCCAGTATCTCCATCATCGCCATCCGGAAACATTTGAGAAGATCCTGAGTCTCCTGAAAATGCGAGTCCCTGGAATCAATAATGTGGAATCCAAAACCACCGAAGAAGGTCGCGTATTACTCAAGTTTCGCGATGGTTCATTTGAAGATCCATTTCTGGCCCGCTACGTTTCAGACGGCACAATCAAAATGCTGGCTTACCTGACGTTGTTGTACGATCCAAATCCACATCCACTTCTTTGTGTTGAGGAACCTGAAAACCAGCTTTATCCAAAACTGCTTTGGGAGATTGCCGAAGAGTTCCGCTCCTATTCCAAACGGGGAGGACAAGTATTTGTTTCGACCCATTCACCTGATTTTCTCAATGCTGCGCGTGTTGAAGAAGTCTTCTGGCTCGTTAAACAGGACGGCTATACGCAGGTCCGACATGCCTCTGATGATCCCCAAATCGTCCGTTACATGAGAGAAGGTGACCAGATGGGGTACTTGTGGGAACAAGGGTTTTTGACGGGGGCAGATCCTCGTTGAAAACACTGGTTTTTTTTCTTGAGGAACCTTCCGCAAAAGAGATGCTTGACTGCTTGCTTCCAAAAATACTAAACCAGGACACCTCTTATCGTTGCATTGTTTTTCAGGGAAAGCAGGATTTGGAGAAAAGTCTTCCCAAACGCCTGAGAGGCTGGCAACACCCTGACTCCGTTTTTATCATTATTCGGGATCAGGATTCCGGTGATTGCCGGACAATCAAACAAAACCTTGTCTCTCTTTGCCAACAGGCCGGCAAAGCCAATGCGCTCGTTCGGATAGCATGTCACGAATTGGAAAGTTTTTACCTTGGGGATTTAAAAGCTGTTGAGAAGGGGCTCGGGATCAATGGTATTGCCT
>JAKBTA010000064.1 GCA_021844645.1 Nitrospirota bacterium | reverse complement strand
TCAGGAGTTTTACTCATTTCATTTACGGTTTCAATGATGGTCCTTTATCTAAAGGATAACCCAGATGGTCATCTCGCTTTGTGGGGGAAGAAAGTTGCAAAAGATTTAGTATTTTACATTCACCCGTTAGCCAAGATTCGATCATATGCCCAGGAAGTCAAAACCAACATTAAGGCAACTTCCCTCAGTGACAAATCAACCTTCTCTTCCCAAGAGATTGGATTCTCAGGATCCAGAGTTGAAAAAAATGACCAACTCACAACCTGGATTGCTCCTTTTTCAGACAGGATCCCACCAAATGACTCTCCCCCTCTTCAAAAAATAAAGGGTAGCGGAAAATCCCGTCCGATCAACCTGATTGGGCTACGAGGAGAGACACTTTCATTTCAGGTAGTTTTAAGGTCAAGTGAAAATGCTGAAAAACTCACAGTTAATCTTAAACCAGCAGAGGCATCAGGCAAATGCATCCATATACATCGATTCTTGGAAATATATATGAAGCTCATGGTTCACCAGGGGAGCAAAAATGGTCCTCTCAAAGAGGTCATTAATCCCGATCCCCTTGTCCCATTCACGGACCCTTACAAGCCTGAGCATACCATCATTAATCAATTCAACCTCCATAAAAACAAAAATCAACCCATATGGGTTGATGTTCATTTTAGTAGGCAATGCGTTCCTCAATCTTATGATGGACAACTGGAAATACGTAAAGCAAGTCATATAGTCCGTACAACCCCAATAAGGTTTACAGTCATCAGTACTCTCTTGCCAGAAGATGTTGGTCTGGATCGATGGATGGAATTCTACACAACCCGCTTTTGGCGGGGAGAAATGATTCCAAACGAACAAGTCTTTCAGACCTTATTACATCGATATTTCCAGGTAGCCCATCAATATGGCTTTGCAACCAATCCATGCGGAGATATCACTCCTAATATTCGCTGGGACTGGAACTCTGGAAAACCGGTTTCAATTGACTGGTCATATTATGACTTGGTTATGGATGCGGAACTTTCAGGAAAATTAACGGGAAAAACGCCCCAAGCATGGTGTTTACCTGTACCGGAATATGCTCTAGGTGTGAATAACTGGGGAGGATTTACCACCCGAAATCCCAGTCCATCTCCAATCGAGAACTGGCAAGGTCTACCGGATATTGCAACGCAGAATCTGGCAAAAATCTTAGTTCAGCATTGGAAGGAAAAAAACTGGCCGATTTCTCACGGTTTTATTTATACTTTTGATGAACCATCCCATCTTCTTTACTACTATCCTGATACTTATAAACTGATAGCTGACGTCGCAGAATCTCTCCACAATGGTTCACATAATAAGATCCGGTTTATGCTGACGGACACGCCTTGGGTCTGGGGAAAAGAACAGCATGGCCATGATAAAAGCGTGATTTACGACAAGGTCGACATTTGGGCACCCAATGCCGCCACATATATTCCAGACAGGGTTTGGCCTTACCAAGCTAAAGGAAAAAAATTCTGGTTTTATCAGAGTGGTCCTCCATTCTCTGCTAGTGGAGATCTATCGTCCACTGGGATCGGATTTCGAATGTGGTTTTGGACCGCCTGGAAATACCGCTCCAATGGCGTATTCTTCTGGGCTTCTGATTTTTGGCATGGGAATACTCGTGCGACGAATCCTTATACCAATGGTGGAAATGGGGATGGAGAAATTTTTTACCCAGGGCACCAACTTCATTTTCTTGGATTTGACGATATTGATGGACCTGTCCCTTCCATCAGGATGGCTCAATGGAGAAGAGGTTATGAGGATTACAAATACCTTTTCCTCATAAAACAGAAACAACATGGAAAAGATGCTGATATGGTTGTAAATAGTCTTATCAGACATGCTCTTGATGATGGCGGGTACATCCCTTATTGGAGAAATCCTCTCTGGTGGAAGCCTGGTGATTGGAATCATGATCCAAAAGCATGGCATAAAGCTCGGGTTGCCCTTGTCCATGAAATTGAAAGACTTTATAAAAATTAATCGATTAAATTTGGTTAGCATGTAAGTTGCTTAATATCATGAGGTCAATCACCCTGCGTTTATAATTTTATTGAGGAAGTTTTTTTCAGAAAATTGCAGAGGGAAAAAATGGTCAATAATAAAACATCTGCTACTCTTGAAGTATATTCAAAAAACCAATTGTCCTCCTGGAAAAAGATTGAAGATGAAAGATATCTCTTTACAGTCTTCACCTCTGCCTATAACCGTGAGAAAAAAATCCCGAGGGTATATGAGAGCATGAAGTCCCAGACCTTCCGGAATTTTGAATGGTTGATTGTTGATGACGGTTCCGTCGACAACACGCGGGAGCTTGTGGAGAAATGGCAGAAGGAAGCCGATTTTCCGATCCGTTATTTCTGGAAAGAAAATGGAGGACACCATTCCGCTTTCAACTTGGGTGTCCAGAAAGCACAAGGCACACTGTTCCTGCAACTGGACTCTGACGACGCCTGTTTTCCAAACGCCCTCGAAGTCTTTGCCAACGTCTGGAACTCCCTTCCGGAGCCCAAAGAACAGTTTGCAGGGATTACCGGCCTTTGCGTTAATCCGGATGGTTCCCTGATCGGAGATATGTATCCAAAGGATGTGATGGATTCCAACTCACTGGAAATGCACTACAAGTTTCAGGTCAAGGGAGAAAAATGGGGGTTCACTAGAACGGATCTATTGAGATCTCATCCGTTTCCCATTGTGGAAGGTGTCAAATGGTTCCCTCCGAACGTTGTTTGGTATGCAATCGGTCGCAAGTACAAGACCCGCTACATCAACCAGAAACTTCGCACTTACTACAATGAACCCGCCCAGAAATCCGATCAGGCAGCTCACTTTCCGGTCAAAAAAGTGGCTCCCGGTATCACATATCTTCACCGGTCCGTCCTGAATGAGGATATCGACAAATTCACCTATTCACCGAAGGACTTCCTTCGATTTGCTGTCCATTACGGCCGATTTTCCATGCACGCCGGAAGATCGATTGGAACACAATACCGGGATCTCAAAAATACACTGGCAAAACTCCTTTGGGTATTGGGCCTTCCTTTAGGAATGGGCCTATATCTGAAAGACCAGGTAAATGTAAGAAAACAAACCAAGCAGGGTGTCTCTTGATGAAAAAACGGAAGTTAACTCAATGAGAAATTTCTAGAATCTGGTCACGGAACTAACCGGATCTGTGCATATGACCGGTTCGGTCTTTTCTGAAAAATCATTCTTTTTTTTACAACCCTTTACCAAAGCTGCCTGACATTCCGTCCCTGAAAGCCCGAAACAAAATCCTGTAGCCGCGCAGCTTCCCTTTTCTGTTCTGCAGTATATTCAGGGCATAATCCATAAATTTGACAAAAAGGAAGAAAGATCTGATGTGCCTGTACCGAGGAATGCGCTGTTTCATATACTCCTGGAGCAAAAAAGTGTTGCGCATCCCATAATAAATGCTTCTGTCGGATATCGGGTTATCCTCTACCCGGTATATCTTTTTCTTGTTGATCCGGGGTGTTTTCACATAAAGAACAGGAGTATGGAAGTGTGCAAGAAAACCATACACTGAATCGTCAGAGCCCAGAAAAAATCTTTTGTCCGGCAATCCGATTTTCTCCACGATGGATCGGTGAATCAGCATTCCCTCAAAACAACCTGTATTGATAGTACAAAAGGAAAATCCTTTCTGGAACGAAATATCAGGCTGAAACACCCGTCGTCCCGTTACCGGACTGATATATCCTTCCCATTCATGCGGTTTTCCATCCTGAAAATACTTTCTGGGATGAATGCATTTGGATATTTCGGTAAAATCCAGCTGGCCACTGAGGCAATCTTCATCTGGCTCCACATCATCATCCATCATCCACAACCAATCACATTTGAATTCGAGCGCCTTCTTGACCCCTTCATGGAAACCTCCTGCCCCACCTTCATTTTCTAAAAGCTGGAGATATACAAGCGGTTTCCCAGACATCTGAGCCGGAAGATGTTGAACTTCCCATACTTTTTCAGGGTTTTCAGGTGGGGGAACCGGGATGATTTTTCGGTCAAAAAGAAAATGGGAAGTCCCGTCTGTTGATGCGTTATCGATCAAGATCAAACCATCAACCGGCCTCGTTTGCCTGAAAATCCCCGTCAGGCATTCAAGCAACAACTCTTTTCTGTTGTAAGTGACGATAACGGCAAAGACCTTCTCAGAAGTACTCTTCAAGAGTTTTCCCCTACTATCAAGCGTTTAAATTGGAGAAATAACAGAATACATAGAATTCTAAAGTCGGATTTTTCGAATCCGGTCAGGCTCAACAAAAAACCAATAAAATTAAAAAAAGACGTAAAAAACCGAACGTTGATAAGCATTCGCTCAAGATATAAAACCCTTTGAAACGTAGCGGAATTTCTGTCATTCAGGAATTTTAAAGCAATACAGGTGCCAATCAGGTGAACAAATAATGGTCAGGTTTTGGCAAATCTCCTCATCGATGAATTGGATTCTGGCTTCTCTTTTGCAGGCATCTTTATCAAAACGCATTTCTCTTGCTTAAGCTTATATTTGGAATCCAATATCGACATGAAAATACATGATTTCCTGCCTATTCTGGCTGTATTGCTGACCCTCTTGACAACGGGGCTTACTGCCTTCGTACGTCGTTGGTCGGCCTCCACTTTATCTGCTTTGTTGGTCCTTTCAAGCGCTTTTGTGCTGGCCGTTCTTGATCTGCTTGTTCTGCGGATCCACAACCTCGGCCATCTGGATATGGGGTTAAGGGGAATTTTTGCCGAAGAAATCCTGGCATCTACCGCCGTTTTTCTCTTTTCAATCCTCTACTCCCGGGAAAAACCTGCCGCCCAATTCTTGCGAATGGGACTTCCCCTGACAGTCATGGGACTGGGGGTTTTTTATTTCGTAACGAGCTTCATTCTCGATAACCACCTTTTTCGGCTTCTTGTTCTTCCCCAGACACATTCGTTTCTTCTGATCAGCACCCCGAATCTATCCGGAGCCAGCTTTTTCCTGATCGGAATCCTTCTTTTTTCTCTCTACCAGATGTCCAGAACATATATTTCAGCAGACTCGCTGGCCCGCTGGAACATCAAATACCCCCTGATCGGAGTATCCCTCTGGTCTTGCTCCATGATGCTGGTCCATGCAAACCAGATCATCAACAGCGGTTTTGATCGAACGTTTCTTTTTCTTGAGCCTGTCGGAGTTATCCTTCTCGACGGATTCTTTCTGTATGCCTTCCTGATCCAGAAGACACAGGATGTCGCACTGGCCCTCAACCGAAATACGATCAACCGGTCGCTCTTTTTGCTCTTGGGTGGGGCAGGTCTTGTTACACTGGGAGGAGTCGGGACTACCTTCGAATCACTGGGCCCAGTCTGGGGAAAACTCTCAACCAGCCTCACATTCGTTCTGGGCCTGGGCGCCTTTGTAGTTGTTTTCTCTTCCGACAGACTCCGTCGAGAACTTGAAGTTTTCCTTGGTATCCACTTTTACTCCAATCGTTATGATTACCGTGGAGCCTGGATGACCCTGACCAATGCCATCGCAGAGTCCGGCAAACCCGAAGACATCGTACCGACCTTAATGGTGCAGACACGGGAAATGACAATGGCACACGCACTTTCTTTTGGAACAATATCTGAATTCCCATCTCCCATACTTCATGTTCAGGAAACTCTAGGCTGGAAACCAGACAGGGAAATGCGAAAGCAGCATTTCTCCCCCGAATGCCTGTCCTTCTTCTCGGAAGGCTTACCGATTCACTTCTCTGACCGGTCTTCAACCTCAAAAACAGACGAAGATCTCATTTCTTGCCTGAACGCTCTGTTCAAGGCGCTGAACGCCAACTGGATCGTACCTCTTGTCTTCCAGAAAAAACTTCTCGGCATACTCGGACTCGGAATCAAAAGCCAGGGCTCGATGACTCGACTCGAAGACCGCCTTTTTCTCCAGACACTGGCCCTCCAGTGGTCCAGTCTATTGGTAAACGCAACCCTGGCTCGTGAAAGGGCCGGTAAACGCGAGTCAGAGCTTCTTTCGAGTCTCCGGGCGTTCACGTTTCATGACCTCAAGAATGCCGGAGTAGCCTTGAAACTATTAACCCACAACGCCCGAAGGAATATTGAGTCCAAGGAGTTTCAGGAAGAACTCCTTTTCTCCCTCCAAAATATCTCTGAGCAGATCGATTCTTCCATGGAGCAGATCCTCTCTCCTTTCCAGCAGGAATATTCTCGCGTAGTTCCCTTCGACCCTGCCGGAGTTATCCGGGACACCGTCCGGTCCCTCCAATGGGACGACAATCCCGATCTGGCCCTGAAAGTCTCCCTTTCTGATGTGCAACAAGTCCAGGGAAACCCAAGGATTCTGGAAACAACCCTCCGGAATCTCCTGATCAACGCCCGGGAAGCTCTCGACGGACGTGGGGAAATCACGGTCGAAACCCGGATCGAACCCCAGTTTCTGGTGCTTTCTGTCGCTGACAATGGCCCGGGAATGTCCCGGGAATTTATCGAAACCCGTCTTTTCAGACCCTTCCAGACGACAAAGAAAAAAGGGACGGGTCTGGGACTCTTCAGCTGCAAGCTTCTGATCGAACAAAGCGGGGGAACGATCTCTGTCAGCTCCCGGGAGGGAGAAGGCACAGAATTCTTGATCACGCTTCCTTTCGAACGTTCCGGATAGCTCCACTCTCTAATCCGGGGTATTTATTCTTGATCGACCGGAAAAATTTCTAGACGATATCCTCATATGATAAGCCCTGCATCCAATATTGTTTTTTATCGACAAATATTTAGATAAAAGTTTCTTTTTAATCCCCCAAAGATCTTTCGAAACATCATATTTACTAAATGTGATGTTTATCATTACTTTAAAAGTTGTAAAAATTTTTGACACCCGCCGGATAGCTGGTCTGTTGGGGACATTGTCTGGCCCCGAGTCAAAATCAGAAAAGGAGATCTGTGTCAGGCTCTCCTTCAAGAAAATAAGAAAACCTCCCTGATTCTTTCGTGAAACAACTGTATTCACCTCTCACGAATCTTCTCTTCGGTCCATCCGAAGGTTGGTTGGTATTTTTTTCAGGTCCTCTCCTTCAAGCATCTTTTTTCCACAGAATCAACTCGCTACTTATCTGTTTCAGATACTTGGCAAGGGTTTTGCTCAAAACCGTTAGAGCCGCATGAAGTCTATTTCCAGGTTGTCGTAAAGAACGTTCCCAAGGGACGGAGGTTTCGATGCAGAAGTTCGAGAAAGTCCGTAAAGCTGTATTTCCGCTGGCGGGTCACGGGACCCGTTTCCTTCCCATGACCAAATCCTCGCCGAAGGAAATGTTGCCCATTATCGACAAGCCGGTCGTCCAGTATGTGGTCGAGGAGGCGGTTGAGTCGGGTATCCGGCAAATCGTGATGGTCACCGGACGCGGA
>JAKBTA010000012.1 GCA_021844645.1 Nitrospirota bacterium | reverse complement strand
ATCCGTGTTTAGCGCAGGCTACCCTTTCCTGGATGGTCGTTCCATCAGGAGAGGGTAGGAATGCGCTTCTCCTTATCTGTTAGCGATTTACATGGGACAATGTATATCCCATGATGAGCTTATGAAAAAAACATTGAAGGTCAAACTGACCCAGACCAAAGAACAGGCCAAGTCTCTTCTTGAGACGATCGAGACTTTCAACGACGCCTGCAACTGGATTTCCAGAAAGTCCTTCGAGACCGGAACACCGTATGACCCCGAAGAGTTTCTCGGAGTCGATATGGGGATCGTCCATCTTTCCACCGACTCCGATGGAGAATCGTTCTCCGGAGAAGGGGTGGATCAGGTTCGGAAAAAGATCCACACCCTGAAAAAAGCGTCTGGCAAAGAAACGCGATTTAAAAAAGACACGAATCACTGTCTTTCCAAACGAATCGTTTCCAAGGCAAAAGGCACCGGACGAGGTATTGCCCTTGAGGATCTCAAGGGATTCAACGGCCGGACAATGGTTGGAAAGAGCCAAAAGGAACGATTCGGAAAATGGGCGTTTGACCAGTTGAGACGCTTTATCACCTACAAGGCTGTTCTGGAAGGGGTTCCCGTGGTTCTGATTGATCCACGAAACACCTCCCGCACATGCTCTGTGTGTAGACATTGCGAAAAAGACAACCGAAAGTCTCAAGACCAACTCTCCTGTCAAGAATGCGAACATATTGAAAATACGGACATCAATGCCGCACGAAATATCCGTTTCAAGGCGACCATCAACCCGCCTATCGCAGTCTGAATTGAACGCTTGAACTGCAAAACCCCGTTACAACCGTTCTCCTTGTTTAGTGGTGGGTAGTTGATTGCAAAGACTCTCCCCAGGTGGCAAACAGATCTTTTTTGAAAGCTCAAAGGCTCTCGCAAAGAGCTTCACAGAATCCATTCGTCGCGGATCGTCTTTCAGATATCGATGTCTGTCACATAAGGCAGCAATTTCCATCCTGAGCTCCAGAAGAAGCTCATCTGACTCTTTATCCCTCCATGTTCGGGTAACAACCGACAGCACCCCCCTGGAGCCGAGAATTTTTTTCAGGGAACCGTTCACCGTCTGGGGGGCTTTCAGCAAAATCCTTCCGGATGAATCAAGGACATCCTCTGCGATTTCCATCCCGTCAGCAAGTTTCTCGCATTCCACCCGCGTATTGATCCAAACCATCAGGTCTCCCCTCTATTGAAACATGGACACGGTCCGAAAACGCCTCACTCATTGACACACAAGAACCCCATCATGAAGGAAAAGACGATTGGCACCCCTGTACCACGATAGAAAGCGGTCCTGAATCTCCAGAGGAGAAAAACCTTCCACCAGAAGAGAGCCCTGGTAGAGGAAACCCGACCGACCCATCCGGATGGCCCCTCCCAGAATTTTTTTCGAGTTTGAGATCAAATCCCCACAAACAGGTTCCGAAAAACAGGTTCCACGGCCATCATGCGCCCTTTCGGGCTTTCCACCAAGAGAGGATTCTATTCCCAAATCTCCAACAAACTTTCCCAAAAAAATATGCAGAAATCCATAGAGATCGACAAGAACCATCCGTGGACGAATCGGCATCATAAGGGAAAAACAGAGATCCTGACCATGGAGAACCGCACCTCCTCCTGTTGGACGAACAACCCAACGGCCATTCTCCACTCTCCAGTCTTCAGGTGGAGTTCCTCGATACGTCCGGCCAACTGTAACCTGCCCTGGAGCAATCCGGTAGGTTCTCAAAAGGCTATAAAAGATCTTGTCATCCTTTGAGAGAGTGGCCATTCCCTCCAGAAGAGATTGATCCATGCCCATTTGCTCCGATGCCCCCCGCATGTGGTCTGAAAAAAGCGGGATGGCGATTTTCTTTCCTGGGCGCAGCATCAATCCTTCCGGAGATTTCCAGAAGAAACAGTCGGATCTTTTAACACCGGGTCCCTGGCCGCCAGAACTTCATCCGGACGGGATACCGGAGTCCGCAACGGCGCAGAGAGAATCTCGGACGGATGGAGTGCTGCCTTTTCCACGATCCTTGAAAAATCCTCGGCAAATGCATCCAGCATGGACTTGCTCTCACACTCCGTCGGTTCGATCATCAATGCTTCCGGCACAATGAGAGGGAAGTGGATCGTTGGCGCATAATATCCCGCATCGAGCAATCCTTTCGCAAGATCACCCGCATGCACTCCGAACGCAGCCAGAGGCTTGGCAGAAAGAACAAATTCATGGGCGCACAAACCAGGGCCCTCCCCAGGCAAGACTCCATCGAGCTTTTTTTTCAGGTAGTTTGCATTCAGCAATGCATACAGAGCCACTCTCGGAAGCCCCTCCCTGCCCAGCAAAAGGACATAGGATAGAGCTCTGAGCAACACCCCGGTCGACCCAAGAAAGGATCGGACCGGACCAATCGAAGAGGAATCTTCCGGATTTGCAAAGGAGTAGACATGGTTCATCTTGACAATGACAGGTGTTGGCAGAAAGGGTGCAAGATGGGATTTCACACCCACCGGCCCTGAACCCGGACCTCCGCCGCCATGAGGAGTCGCCAATGTCTTGTGGGTATTGATATGAACAATGTCGAATCCCAGATCGCCCGGCTTCAGCACACCCAGAAAGGCATTCATGTTCGCACCGTCCATATAAACCAGTGCTCCGGCCTTGTGAACCAGACGAACAACCTCCGACAATTCCTCTTCAAAAAGCCCGAGAGTACTGGGCGCTGTGATCATGACCATGGCTGTCTCGGAGGACAGGGCTTTCTCAAGGGCTGCCGTGTCGATATGGCCGGATGGCTTTGAAGTGATTGAGCGAACAACCATCCCTCCCATGGAGGCACTCGCAGGATTGGTTCCATGAGCGGAGTCCGGAACCAGAATCACTTTTCTGGATGTTTCTCCCCTGGACTCAAAATACTTTCTGGCGATCAGGATTCCTGTCAATTCTCCATGGGCTCCCGCAGCAGGTGCAAGAGTCACGGCATCCATTCCCAAAAGGGACTTCAAAAGATCTGACAGGGTCCCCATCGCTTCAAGAAGTCCCTCCATCCCCTCCGGGTCCGTTC
Source organism: Nitrospirota bacterium (assembly GCA_021844645.1). Next base: position 25,472 of record JAKBTA010000012.1, on the reverse strand, counting down.
TTGGGTGAAGGTCAGAGAATCCCGGCAGCGAAGCCACCTTGTCGGATACCTTGGGGTTATATTTCATGGTGCAAGATCCAAGCGGAATAAAGTGGGTATCCACACCTCGGGAGAGATGGGAGAGATTTGTAAAATGTCTGACAACCTCAAGTTCTGAAAGTTCTGGCAGACACGGAGGAGAGTCCCTCATCGAAACCTCTGGGACTCCAAAATCCGTAGATCCGGAAACGCTTGGTGGGAAGACTCCCCTTGCGCCAGGCCTTGAGATCTCCCATAAGGTGGGATGCATATCCGGTCTTGCCGACCTCTCTTCACTGTTCGCCCTGATTGTCATGATTTTCTTCCTCCATGGCGGGCAAGCACCTTTTCAATGGTTCGTCCAAGATTTTCGATCTCTTCCTCTGTCCGCATTTCGGTCGCGCACCATAACATGCGGTTTTTCCCTCCTGGTGAGGGATACCCCGCCAAGGGGAGACCGGAGAGAAATCCCTCAGACAAGACCAGTCGACTGAGTTCTCTCGATTCCATAGGCATTTCAAGAATGAATTCATGAAAAAACGGAGTTTCCTCCCAGACTGCGGAAACACCGGGAATCGATAGGAGACGGGATCTGAGCTTTCTGGCATTTTTCATCGATCCAAGGGCCGCCTCGCGAAATCCCTCCGGGCCCAAAAGGGAAAGAGTCACCAGCGCCTGAATCGAGAGAAGTGTCTCGTTGGAGCAGATATTCGAATTGGCCTTCTCCCGGCGGATGTGCTGCTCTCTGGCCTGAAGGGTCAACACATAAGCTGTTCTGCCCTCCCTGTCCAGCGTCTTTCCCACAAGCCGCCCCGGAATTTTACGCATAAAGGGTCTTGCCGCAGTGAGGATACCCAGATAGGGTCCTCCTCCGGAAAGGGGGATTCCAAGGGGCTGACCTTCCCCTGTCGCCAGATCCGCACCCCAAGATCCGGGGGTCCGAAGGACAGCCAGAGAATGGGGATTTGCATGAAAAATCAGCAGGGAACCATTTTGGTGGAGTGCATCCGCAAATCCGGAAAAGTCCTCGACTGTTCCCCAAAAGGTCGGAATGGCTCCGACAAAACAGGCGGTCTGATCATCCAGATGGGCAATGACGTCCTGAAGCCTGGTTTTCCCTGATACAAGGGGGATGGGGTTCAGTGAACATCCGACTCCCTCGACATAGGTCTTGACCACTTTGGCAATATCCGGATCCACACCTTCGGAAATCAGGATTTTGGAACGCCCCTCTTGTCGATGGGCCACCAGACATGCTTCGGCCAGGGCTGTGGCCCCGTCGTAAACGGATGCATTGGAGAGATCCATCCCGTACAGATTCGCCATTGTCGTTTGATATTCGAAAATGACCTGGAGCAGACCCTGCGAAACTTCAGGCTGATAAGGAGTATAGGCCGTCAGGAACTCCCCCCTGCTCACCAGAGGTGAAACTGCTTGGGGGATAAAATGGTCATAAGCTCCGGCTCCACGGAAAATCGGCACGGAACCACCGGCCTTGTTCCGGGATGCCATCTCCTGCATGCGCCTTATCAGGGAAGACTCGGTCAAACCGGAAGGAATGTCGGAAAGGTCCGGCAGTACATGATCCTTTGGATAGGGAGCCAAGAGGTCTTCAAGCCTGTCCACACCAATTTCCTTCAACATTTCTCGGGTTTCGGAAGGTGTGTGCGGAATAAAATCAGCCATGACCGGGCTGCCCTCCCCCATCAGAAAGATAAGCATTGTAGGCTTTTTCATCCATCAGGGATGAAAACTCCGTTGGATCGTCCAGCTTCAATCGGAAAATCCATCCTTGCCCCAAAGGATCCTGGTTCAAAAGAGCCGGATTGGAGTCAAGTGCCTGATTTCCTGCAATAACAGATCCACCCATTGGAGCATAAATGGAAAATGCGGCTTTTACGGATTCAATAATAGCCGCCTCACCTCCCTTGGGGACTCTCTTGCCGATTTTCGGAAGCTCGACAAAAACAACATCGGTGACTTCTTTCTGGGCAAAATCGGTTATTCCCACAGTTCCTTCCGAACCACTTTCGTTCAAGGCAATCCATTCGTGCGTTTGGGTATAACGTTTTTCCACAAGGTCCTCCTTAGATTTGAAACATATTCAATATTCAACGGAATCCCGACATCAAAGGGAATTCAGTTCAATCCTCCCTGAATGAAAGGACGTGTGCGAAATACGATAGGCAAGGACTGGTCATGTATCCGAACATAGGCAGGAGCCCCGACAGAAAACTCTTCGGCAAAGGACCTGTCCAGGTAAGCCAGACCAAACCCTCCCCCCGCAGCGGGAGAATATCCGCCTGATGTCACAGTCCCGGTCACTTTTCCTGTCGTTGCCGAAGACACAATGCAATCGGTTCGGGGAATACCTCTCCCCTGGACAGAAAATCCGACCAGAAGTCGATGATTTTCATGATGAATGGGGTTACCCTTCTCATCAAGAAGGATTTTTCGACCAATAAAGTCTCCCTTTTTCAACGATACCGCGAATCCAAGACCTGCATCAAAAGGGGTTGTTTCTGCCGTAAGCTCCTGACCGTAAAGAGGATATCCCATCTCAAGCCGCAGAAGATCCCTGGCCCCGAGTCCACAAGGCTTGAGGCCGAAGGCATCCCCAACGGAGAGACACTTTCTGTAGATACGGGATACCTCCTCCGCCGGTCCGAAAAACTCCCATCCATCTTCACCCGTGTATCCGGTCCGACTGACCAGAATCTCACCACCGGGTACAGTCATTAGAATGGCACCACGTCTGGGAAGCTCGACAGCGCGGGGTTCCACCAGATTCAGAATCTCCCTGGACGCCGGTCCCTGAAGGGCAAACCCCACATGTGAAGGAGAAGGGTCTTCAAGTGTGACCCCCTGAGGCAAATGATCTCCAATCCATTTTCTGTCGTCCTCCCGGTTTGAGGCATTGACGACCAGATCAACTCGACTCTCGGAAAAGCGGTAGGCCATAATATCGTCGATCGCTCCTCCGGCCTCATTGGAAAGGATCCCGTACAGGGCCTTTCCCGGTGAAACGCCCAGAAGATTTGATGTCATCAGGCGGTTCATCGCATCGGCAGCACCTTCCCCACTGAGCACAAATCGGCCCATGTGGCTGATATCGAATAACCCTGCGGCGGTCCTGACTGCCTGACATTCTGCCGTTATGGAAGAAAAACGGACAGGCAAGAGGAACCCGTGGAAATCCGTCATATGTCCACCCATTTCCTTGTGGAGGCCATCAAGGGGAAGAATAACGGGGCTACTCATTTCAATTCTCCTTTTTGGAGGCGATTGGCAAGGTACGAACTTCGAACGAGGGCGCCAGAAAGAACCTCCCTGATTCCCATGTCAATAGCCCATTTTTTAAAATTTTGAAAGCTTTCCTCAGGAAGGAAACCCTGGACAGGCTTTGAATGGCCTGTTGGAGGAATGTATTGACCAATCGTGAGAATTTCGACACCGGAAAGGGAGAGGTCCCTGATGACTTCCCGGATTTCCCTTTCGGTTTCTCCGCAACCCACCATAAAACCGGATTTTGTAAGCAGACCTTTTGATCTTGCCAGAGAAAGGAAGGAAAGAGAGCGGTCGTAATCTCCTTGAGGACGGAAAGAGCGCGTCAATCTTCTGACTGTCTCAATATTGTGGTTGAAAACATCGGGTCGGTCATCAAGAAGAAAATACGCTTCCATCGGCCATCCCCCGTCTGTTGACAGGAACTCGGGAACAAGAAGCTCCACAGTGACTCCCGGACAGGAGTCCCTGATCGTTTTCATCACCCGTCTGAAGTGGCCGGCCCCTCCGTCCGGAAGGTCATCTCTCGCAACGGATGTCACAACCACATGGTCAAGCCCGAGCCTCCTGACGGCAGACGCAAGACGTTCCGGCTCGTCGGACAGCTTCTCCATCGAAACAGGCTTGCCTTTGGAAACACCGCAGTACGAGCAACCCCTGGTACAAACATCCCCCAGGATCATGAAAGAAACATGTCCCTGTCCGTAGCACTCCGCCCTGTTTGGGCAAGAGGCTTCTTCACAAACGGTGGCCAGGGAGAGCTCCGACAGGACTTTTCCGACAGAAAGAACCTTGGGGGTCGGAAGGGGACGCTTCATCTGTTCGGGAAGACGCTCTCGCAAGAGGATAAAAGACTTGGAATCAGGGAGTTGCATCGGCGAGGGGGCTACCTACTTCCGCATGAGGCGGGCTTCAAAATACCATCGACAAACCGGTATTGGAAACCGGAGGAAAAAAACTTATTGCCGTGATTTTAGTCAATGGATTGGGGAATTGCAAGAATCAAAAACAGTGTAATATCTATAATTTCATATTTAAACGGATAAAAAATTATTTATTCATCATTTGCACTTTTTCTGAAGACTGGATAATCTTCATTCATGCCCTTTCTTGATAAGCCACACATTCAGCACTTCCAGAGATAAGGACGACCTTGAACATATGGGTTGATGCAGATGCTTGCCCCCGTGCAATCAAGGACATTCTTTACCGTTCGGCCGACAGGACAAAGATCCCTCTGATACTTGTCGCCAACTCACCCCTCGCAACACCACGCTCATCGATGATCAGCACATTGACCGTTCCCAAAGGGTCAGATATGGCAGACAAGGCCATTGTTGAAAAAGTCGAATCGGGAGATCTGGTCATCAGCGGCGATATCATTCTTGCGGATCTGGTCATCGCCAAAGGCGGATCGGTCCTGTCACCCAGGGGAGATGAGTTCACCTCAGACAATATTGGGGAATATCTATCCACAAGGACTTTCATGAGCGAGCTCAGGAGTGCAGGCTTGGCAACAGGAGGCCCTCCTGCCATGACAAATGGAGACAAGGAACGCTTTGCCAATCGTCTGGAAACAACTCTCAGACGATTGAGGGCCCTCCAGGAGAATCGGTCATAGATTGCCTCACAGACACATGCTCGGGTAGAATGCGGGGATTGTTCCAATACTATCGGGGCCCCGAAAAGGGGCTACATTCGAAAATGCATATCTAACTCAGGGAAAACAGGCAGAACCATGCTCGAAATGATCAGAAAATTTGCCATTGAAAAGCCAAAGGTTCTGGGAGGACTGATCCTCTTCATCGCATTGATATTTACCATATCGATGGGCTGGTGGGGATTTGCGAATTCCCGCTCCTCTCAAGGTGATATCGTCGCCAGAATCAATGGAACACCCATAAAAAGTACAGAATTTGCCAGGGACTTTTCAATCATGAAGAACAATTACCAACAGATGCTGAATGGTCCCATGGGCTCAAAGATTCTCAAACAGCTGAACTTTCCTGGACTTGTCCTGAGAAACATGATCTATAGACAGTTATGGGCCGACGAGGGAAAAAAACTCGGATTGGTAGTCTCCGATGAAACCATCATCCGTGAAATTTCACAGATTCCTTTTTTCATGGATGGAACTCCACCGCGATTCTCAAAACAAATTTATACCCGCTTCCTGACCGGAACCCATCAAACGGCAAAACAATTTGAGGAATCGATCCGGAAAGACCTTCTGGTTCAAAGGGCCCAAGTCATTGTCAGGGCAACGGCCGGATCCCCTTTTCCACAACCGGGTTCACCTGCTCCACCGACAGCATCGATGATCGACCAGCAAAAAAACATGCTGAAGCTTGAGGAGGAGACGGTCCAATCCTTTCAGACACAACTTGAAAATAGCGCAAGCATCAAGATTGACCAGGATGTGCTGAAAAAAGTTTCACAGGCTTTGCTTTAAGAAAAAGGTCCCCACCGGATCCGGTGGGGACCTTTTAACCCTCTAATATCCCCATCTAAAAGAAATTCACCCCGACACCGGCGGTGATAAACTCCCAAGGCTGTGCCATCGTTCCGACGCCAACCTCCCTGTACCGAACATCGAGAAAAAACTGTCTTGCAGATGATAACGGGGCATTCAGCATCATTCCCACATCAAAGTAAGTATTCGCAACTCCGGAAAGAAGAGCCTGACCAAAATCCCCTTCCAGATCAAGGGACATGTAGGAAGTTGCAAAAAGATTGACCAAAAGACCACTGTAAAAAGGGAAGATATTGTTCGGGAGAATAGAACTGGTCTTTGACTGATTCAGATAATCGATTCCGGCACGAACACCGACATCTTTCGTGAACCAATACTGGAGATCAACCCCACCGCCATAATACATGTCCCCATTCGATCCCGGAACATTGACGGGATCAGCTCCCTCAACCTCTATTCCCACTCCGAAGGCATTGGAAGAACCCGGAGATGCATGAACAAGCGCAGGGAACCCGAAAAGCATTGAAAGAGAGATGACCAAAAAAGATCCAATAATGAAAAAACCTTTCCTTAAGGAAACCATTTGAAGCTCCTTTTTAAATGAAGATGAGCAATGTTTTTGGAAAAAATCTCCACACTCTCTTCGGCAAAAACTCTCCTGAACAATATCTTTCTGATCTTGACCGCGCATCCCCCATTCAGCAGTAAAACAAAGCCTGACGGTTGTCCAGAGCCCGTTTCACCGCTACAATGGAGCAAGGCACTTGATTGTTAACCCCGCGCAATCATAAAGATCCTCACCAGGAAAAATTGGGACCATGAATACTCATAAATATTGAAAAGAGGGAGGAGAGTGGGATGTTTGGATTGTTTGGAGGAGGAAACGATTTACAGCTTGACCCAAAGGAGCTGAAAAAGAGGATCGATGCAGGAGAAGAGCTGATCCTTCTTGATGTAAGGGAAGATTGGGAACACTCGAGGGTCAAGATCCCCGGAGCAAAGCATATTCCACTTGGACAGCTGAACAGGGTCCTGGGGGATATTCATAAGGAAGCCACTGTGGTGGTTTACTGCCACCATGGAGCCAGAAGTCTCCAGGCCTGTATGGCGATGAAAAAGGCAGGTTACGAAAAGGTTCAGAATCTGAAGGGCGGAATTGATGCGTACGCTATCCACGTGGACCCGTCATTGCCAAGATACTAACCAATCCCCTCAGGATGTCTCTTGAACATCCTGAGGAGTTTTACCGCGAAAAACAGTTTTCAGGATTTTTTGGGTGGCAATGTATGAGCTGGTGGACGTCCATAAACGGGAATTTCGACGATACCTGCCAAACTTTCCAGATGAGTGATCCAGTTTTCTCTCGGAACCTTTTCGAGATTTTCCTCACGGACACGCATCCGCCCGTTTCCTGGAGGAATAATGACATCGTATTCGTTTGCCTTCCAGTATCCCCTCGTCCGGCTTTCAACGATCCCCAACTGATTGGTGACCTTTACCAAAACAGTTTCTCCGGACTGAAAATGATAGGCAATTGGCCTGTATTCCAATGGTCACCTCTTTTGATTAACGGATTGATGGATGATCAACATCAAGACTGCTTATAATAGCATATCCTGAAGAAGAGCATGAACTCTCCCGCCTCCAAGCTCTTCGCGGCTTCCGGAGGGTTTCCCATTTTGTCGGTCCCTCCGCAGGCATGTATTTCAAGACCTTTCCGGCCCTGAGCCCCCTGTGGAGATTTTGGCATTTGAAATGCCGAAGAGACCGCATTTCGATCTGCATCGTATTCATCCTATACTATGATAATATGGAAACGATAGCAGAAAAACAGGTCGTTCGCTAACCCCCTCTTGTCTTGGGACCGGAAAGAGGAATGCGTTCACCGTTTGTTCAAAATTCCTGATAGGACTGACTCTCCGAACGAGTAAACACACCGAGTCTATAATGATAAAGATCACCACCAGCTGTTTCTTCCGACTGATGTAACAGTTTCCAGTTTGGCCCCATAACCCTGGAAAAGTCATCCTGATCAAAAAACACATCATAATGATCCCGATGGAAAATCCAGTTCCGCTTTCTCTTTTCTCCCGGATAGTGTTGGAAAAGCTCGGAAAAAGCTCCCAAAAGAAAAACTCCTGATGGCTTGAGGATCTCACCAATCCATTCGGGATATTTTTTCCGTTGCTCAAGCCGCATGTGGTGCAGAACTCCGAAATCCAGAACAACATCAAAGCTCCCACGACGAAATGGAAGACTAAAGAGCTCTCCATTGACCAGCGATACTCCCGAAAAAGCGGGATCACGCCTGACTCCGATCAGGGGAGCCATTACAGAATCAAGGCCAACGGTGTGGCAGCCTGAAGAAAGCGGAGGAAGAAGGTTTCGACCCTGACCACAGCCTATCTCAAGAAACCTCATTCCCGTTTTTAAAAGCCCCATTTCACCCGCAATACCCACCACTTTTGAGGCCCCAACCTTCGGCCATCCGGTCTTTCCCGAATCATAGGCCTGTTGAAAGAAAAACCGTTGCCTGTCATACGGATTCTCATTTATCAATTTTTTTCCTCCGTTGAGGCTCCATGCTCAAAAGACTCTCCAGCAATATGTTACAATAGGTCAATCGGACTGGATATGCGCCAATTAGACTGACCAAAGGGGGGGGGACATGTCGATTTTACTGGGCCATTCTTCTATCCGCCCCATGACAAGCGTCCTGCAAAAGGTCAACCAGATTTGTGAAAAAGAAATGATCGGGTTTGCCCTTCTTTCCAAAAAGGGATTCTTACGGGCTGCCGACAGTTTGTTTCTTTCTTTCCTGGACAAAAAAATCATTTCCGTCGGAACGATCCCACAAGCGGACATTGAAAAAACATTTCTGACCAAAATACTCCCGGCGAATGCCAGCCAGATCAACACCTGGATTCGGGGAAATACTCCGGCTTCCGGTGGGCTCTGGCAGACATCCGTTCCTTTCGGCGAAGCGTCTTTGGAACTTTTTCGTGCCGCCATCACTGACTCCGATGAGGAAGCGGTCCTTTTTTTTAGAGTAGCAAACCATTCAGCATCTCTCGACAACTCCTTATCCCGAATCTTTACAGAACTATCCGAGGAAATGGCATCCATTCTTCTTGACTCGCTTGATCATGAGAAGATTCTGGAAACGCTTGCCGATCCATTCTGGGAAGAATCCAACCTGCCAGAACCGCCAAAAATATTCCTGTGGACCACCTCAAAATGGCAGAAGAACTCTTCGCTGATCCAGGTCTCGACAAGAACTTCGGCCGATCACCAGATGCCGATTACCACAGCCATCTCAGCCATTATCCCTGAACAGGTCATCCAGTCCATATCCATTCCTGTCTCCCGGTCATTCTTTATCAAGGAAGCCGACCCGGAAAGCATTCATATGATTATTCCCCTTTTCCGGGAAACATCTCATCTGGGTTGGATGCTCCAAAAATTGACCTCTCAAGAACAGAAAGAAACAAGCAATACCCAACATATCCAGCAAAAAGCCAATGACCTGACAAGAAAAATTTTCAGGAACAGGGAAGAGCTCCGGTTGATCAGCCCGCTGAATCGTGATCCTGACTCAGCCCTTCTGTCCAGAAGAGGATTGATCGACGGACTTGCCGACCTGATTGAAATGGCCTCACTGAGACATCAGGGAGTGGGCGTCATAGGCATCACTCTTACAGAAGCGAGAGGAGTCTTCCCATTGGTTGAACACCTGGAGCTATTTACCAGGTACTCCGACCTTTTGGGAAGAATGTCTCCCATGGAATTTCTGGTTTTCCTTCCGGACACATCAAGACTGGGAACAGAAAAAGCACTCGCCAGAATGAAAACGGCACTTTTGGCAGAAGTGGCCGGGAATAGCAGTCTACTGGCAAAATTCACATCTTGTCATGCTCCGGAAGATGGAGCATCACCACTCAAGCTTCTGAGGGCCGCCTTTCAGGAAAGCCCCCAGACAAGAATGGACATCCGAGCGAAGAATCCATTTGGATAAGTCGGCGGAACCGCAACCTCCAATACAAAAAGAGGAAAGTCATGATTGATTTCGACCCGAGAGACCCAAACCAGACAACCAAAAAAGACCGGTCCCTATTCTGGATGCTCCTTCCGATCGCAGTCATTTTTCTTTTGATCATGGGAACCAATCTTTGGCACTTGGCCCATCAGGACTTTGTCGGCTTTGCAACCCAGCATAAGGAAATTCCTGCCGGACAAAAACATTAACGCTTATTAACCCGCAATATGTTTCAGTTCTGATAAAAACTCGGAAGTAAATCGGCCGCTCATGACGGAAGCAACGGGGCCTTCCATCCGGATTTCTCCGGTTTTCGAAACATCAATCGTCAATTCCCCCCCTGGCATTGATACACGAACAGGGCTTTTGACTTTGCCAAGGTGAACCGAAACAGCTGCAGCAGCGCAAGAAGAAGACCCGGAAGCCAGAGTATAACCGGCTCCCCTTTCCCAAATACGGATTTCAATCCGATCCTCGCCTGTCACTTTAACCATCTGTGTATTGATTCGACGAGGAAAAAGAGCATTATTTTCAATCGCCGACCCCCATTTTTTGATCCAGTCTTCATCGATCTTGTCCACAAAAAAGACAAAATGAGGATTCCCGACCGAAACAGCCGTCCCCTTGAGCCTCAAGTTCGGTGCAAGATCAATTTCTCCTTCAATATGAGGAGACAATGCACCTTTGACACCAACCTTATCCGGATCCAGCGTATAGTTTCCCATATCCACAAGAACTCTTTTCACCAGTCGATCCTCTCCCAATGTCACCTTGGCAGAAACCATTCCTCCCAAGGTTTCGATCTCGAAAGATTCTTTTTTTGCATAACCGTATTCATACAGGAACTTCGCAAAGATCCTTAGCCCATTTCCGCTTTTCTCCGCTTCGCTGCCATCCGGGTTAAAAATACGGAGGCCAAAAGGCTCATGATCCCTGGTTAAAAGCAATATTCCATCAGAACCCACACCATAATTCCGGTCACAGATCAGTCGAATGATTTCAGGAGACCACGAAAGACCGGGAGGTGGAGCCGTCATGACAATATAATCATTTCCCAATCCATGCGACTTGATAAAATCCTGTTCCAAAGCCATTTCAAAGATCCTTTCCGATAGGGTTAATGTTCATGATGTTCAACGGTCACAGTCTTGGTGCGGGTGACTGGGGAGAACTCGATGGATGGCGGGAATTATTGCCGAGTGCCTGGGCCTCAAGCGCCATATCCAGATCTTTTTGGGCTCTTGGGTCAGAGGGTCGTATCAGCAATGCCTCGCGAAATGATTGGACAGCTTTTCGAATCTGATTGTTCCTGAAATAGGCTTCTCCGTGTGCAATATGCGTATTGACCTGTTCCAGAATGCGTTTTTTGAGTTCGATTGCATCGTTATCTGACGGATCAAGCAGAAGGGCTCTTTTGACGGACCGATAGGCGCCAGGCAGATGGTTTGAAGAGAGTCTGGTTTGAGCCAGGTGCCGGTACGCCCAGGACAATGTCCGGTCAAGCTCGGGATTGGCCGGTCCCTCTTTCCTCAAAAGGAGCAGTCGGGCAGACAATGACTCCCATTGCCTTCCCATCTGGTTCTGAACCTCGATCAAAATAAGGAGATGCCTGCGGGCTCTCTTGGGAATGACCCACGACGGATCCAGACGGGCCGCCTGGGAAACCTTGGACAAAGCTTCATTCAGATGCCCCACCCGTTCAAGCTGCCGAGCCTCCCCCATCCGGTAGATGGCCTCGTCCCTCCCAATCTGGTGATCAAGCCCCAGCAGCAAATGCTGATTGGTTGCAGTCAGATAGGGATATTTTTTCCATGCCTGGTCAATCGCTTCCGCTTTTGAAAATTGATTTTGGGATAAATCCACCCTGGCATCCTTGTATGCATGAAGGAATCGAGCGTTATTCTGGACCACAAGAGCATTATTCTTTTCCGGTTGAGCCATCATGCATCCGGGAAAAAACAGGGATCCCCCCAAAAGAAACATGCCAAAAACGCTGACAAGGCGCTTCCCTTTATCCAAATCACACCAGTCCATCATGACCTCTCCCCGATGGTGTCCATTTCACGATATCCTCCATCTCAAGGACCGAGCCATTGAACTCCCGTCCACCGGTCCAAGACAGATACCTTACAAATCGGGCGATATCAAAAGCAATCCGCGAAGGGGAAGGCAAGCTGCCGGGATCCTCGAGAGGATAGGCGAATTGCCTCATCTTTGTTCTCATTTTACCGGGATTCAGGGTTGCAGCAAAAAAAGGCTCTGGCAGATCCGAAGCCAGCGTTTGGGAAAGCGCTTCGATACAAAGCTTGGAAATGCCGTAGCTCCCCCAACCGGAACGAACCCTTCGGCCGACTCCGGAGGAAAGAAAAAGATGGCCACCACCAGGGTTTGATACGATCTGCCGGGCCATCAGATGGCTTGAAAACAGGAGGGGAGCTTCGACATTGACAGCAAAAGCCCTTTCAATATCTTCCCAAGGCTCTTCCCATAAAGGATTTCTCGAAGGGAGTATCGAAGCATTGTGGATGACAAGCCATGGAATCATATCTGCCCAAGGATCTTCCCGGAGGAATTTCCGGCAAGCGGAAAGATCCGAAAGATCCAGAACAATTTGCTCATAGCGAAACCCGTTAGCGGGCAAATCAGTGGCCGGAGCAGAAGAACGGACAAAACCCAGCACATCAAACCCGCACTGAAGAAGTTCTGATGCAAGGGCTTTCCCCAAACCGTTTGACGTCCCCGTTACCCACACGATTTTGTTCATTGGCTCAGGAAGGACGTTTTGCGTTTTCCTGAATCTCCTGAAGTGTTTTGCAATCAATACAAAGTGTTGTGACTGGTCTGGCCATCAGACGTTTTTCTTCAATTGGTTCGCCACACTCTTCGCATATGCCAAAATCACCTTCCTTGATCCTTTCGATAGCGAGATCAATCTTCCGGAGAAGGTTCTTCTCCCTCTCCTTCAGACGGAGAGAAAACGCCTCATGCTCTTCTCTTGTAGCCATATCTGTGGGATCAGGAGTCAAACCGGCAACATTGGCGACACCGATACCAACAACCCTTCCCGCCTCTTTCAGGATTTGATCCCGCTGATCCAGCAAAAGCCTTTCTATGCGAGAAAAGTCCCGACCACTACTTGGCTGTGGTGGAGAATCCTGACCTGAACTGCCAGAGGAAAACTCGTCCATTGAATGACTCTCCCTTTGAACATCAAAAAAGACGCCACAGTCCGCGGCAAAGAACTTGCCAAGCGGCATGAACCCATTCCATCATATCGACTATACACAGCAAGGGACAATCCTTCAACAATCTTTCCGCCATCATTGTCAAAGTGGGGGTCTTCGTTGCAAAAAAATGCTGGATTTGTTAGCCATGGAGCGCCGGATATCATTCTCGGAACCGACAGGGCCTTGCATTCCTGGCAAACTTACCTGAAACCCGAAAAGAACTACAGGGCCATTGCCGTCATCTCCGCCCATTGGATGGAAAAAGAACTCACCATTTCAGGCAATCCCCACCCAAAAACCATTCACGACTTTGGAGGATTCCCGGAAGAGCTCTATCAAATGCGCTACCCAGCACCCGGATCCCCTTCGGTTGCCATGAACTTGAACGAAAATCTGTCCAAATCCGGATGGATATCCAAAATGGAGAACAATAGGGGGTTAGACCATGGAGTCTGGATTCCCCTCATGACAATGAGCCCGGACTCTCAAATCCCGGTTGTTCCCATCTCCCTTTCACGAGAGATGGGAACAGGGGAGATGTTTCAGTTTGGACGGGACCTTCATGATATCGCTGGGAACGATCTCTTTTTTCTGGCGAGCGGAGGAATCACCCACAATCTTTTTGAGGCAAGGGTCACCACCGGAGGAAACGCCCGGTGGGCTGAAGAATTTGATGACTGGACAGTCAAGACCGTTCAGGCCGGAAACTGGGATGACTTGATCCATTACAGGACCGCCGCTCCATACGGAAGCAGGAACCACCCCACTGAAGAGCATTTTCTTCCGCTTTTGGCTTTTGCCGGATGGGCAAGCCGTTCACTGGAATGCTCCCCGGAAAGAAAGATCTCCGTCCCCAACAGGGATATCTCCTACCATTGCATTTCCATGACAGGCTTTCTCCTGGAATCCACACAGTAGCCGGGCAAGACTCAGGAGATCTCATCGCCGGTAAAGCCCTTCGGAGCCTGTGGCAGCTTCCCTGTCAGGGAATACACCACAGGCAGTACAAGAAGGGTAAAGAGAATGGCTGTCACGACTCCTCCCACAATAACGATCGCAAGAGGTTTTTGAGCCTGATTGCCGATTCCGGTTGAAAGGGCTGCCGGAAGAAGTCCAAGACCCGCAAGAAGCGCTGTCATCAGGACGGGCCGGACTCTAAGCTCCCCGCCCCTTGTAATGGCTTCGGCCATTCCCATTCCTTCCTGCCTCAGTCTTGTTACAAAATTGATCAGGATCATGCCATCCTGGATCGCAATGCCAAAAAGCGACAGGAATCCGATTGCAGCAGAAATGGAGAGATGATGTCCCGTCAGGTACAGGGCCCAGACCCCTCCGGTAAGGGCAAATGGCACAGAGAGAAGCTGTACAAGAGCATACCCGACAGATTGATAGGACCAATACAAGAGCAAAAACATGATCGCAACAGCAATGGGAGCCAGAACAAGAAGACGCGACTGGGCTTCCTTCATCTCCCTGTATTCCCCGTACCACTGGATCCTGTAACCGGTTGGCATTAGAACATTTTTTGAAATGAGGCTCTTGGCTTCATCGACCGCGCTACCGATATCCCGATGTCTCACCGAAAACTTCACAGGGATATAGCGGGAATTCTGCTCCCGGAAGATATAGGAGTTTCCGTTCTTGACCTCAATCGTCGACAGCTGGGAGAGAGGAATATGTGACCCGTCCGGAGTATCCACCAAAATGGATCGGATGGCCTTGATATCCTTTCGGTATTTTCCGGCAAGCCGGATTGTCACGTCAAAACGCTCCTCTTCTTTCAGGATCTGGGTCACAGCGACTCCACCCACAGCGGTCTGGATGACATTCTCCACATCCTGGGCATGAACTCCATAACGGGCACAGGCGGAGGGATCGACACGAATGAGAAGCTCCTGACCCCCTCGAATCCTGAAAATCCCCAGATCGGTCATTCCCTTGACGGAAGCCAGGAGAGAAACGGTCTTCTGGGCAAGTCGCTCAAGCTCCTTCGGATCCGGACCAAAAATTTTCAGGCTGTTCTGCCCCTTGACCCCTGAGACAGCCTCTTCCACATTGTCTTCAATATACTGGGACACATTAAACGTCACTCCCGGAATTCCGTGAAGCTTTGTCAGGATTTCCTTCTGGATCATCGCTTTGGTCACGCCGGGACGCCATTGTTTCTCGGGTTTGAAAAACACGGCAAACTCTGCGTTCCAGAACCCTCCGACATCATAAGCATCATCCGGACGTCCTTCCTCAGAAGTCACAACCTTGATCTCCGGAGTCTCCAGAATCATTCTCCTGATGCCATCCGTCATTTTTGCCCCGTAGGGAAGACTGACCGATACGGGATAGGTTGCCCGGATATAAAGGTTGTTTTCTTCTAGTTTAGGAAGAAACTCCGTTCCAAGCCTCGGAAGAATGATCAATAACGTCAAGATCAAAAAGCCTCCGGCCAGAGACAGTGTCACAGCCTTGTGCGCCAGAACCCATGATAGGAGGAACCGGTAGGATCTCTTTACAAGACGCATCAGCAATGTATCTTCATGGGGAGCAACATTGGAAAGAGCTGACGATGAAATTGCGGGAGACAGGGTCATCGACAAGATCACTGCCGCCAGAAGACCTCCCCCCATGGTATAGGCCATGGGGGTAAAGATCTTTCCTTCAACCCCCTTCATAAACAAAAGGGGAACATAGGCCGCAAATACAATCATCGTGGAAAAGACCGTCGCTCCCTGCACTTCCGTCACTGCTGAAAAAACAATCGACCGGGTGTCCGTTTTATCACCAGATGGACGTTCCATCAGATGCCGGTAAATATTTTCCACAACGATGACCGAAGCATCCACCAAAATACCGAAATCGATCGCTCCCAATGACAGGAGATTGGCAGATATGCCTTTGAGCTTCATGAGGGAGAACGCTGCAAGAAGGGCAACCGGAATCGTAATGGCGACAATCAGGGCAGACCTCAAATTTCCCAAAAAAACGTACAATGTCAAAAGAACCAGAGTAATACCCAGAGACAGATTCTCCAGAACGGTATGAAGAGTCCATCCCATCAATTCCGTTCTGTCGTAGAAGGTATTGATCCTGACCCCTTTTGGCAGGTCATGGGCCCGGATTTCCGCCACCTTTTTGTGAACTCGCTCCAGAACATGACGGGTATTTGCACCGCGCAATAAAAGGACAACCCCTTCGACCGTATCGTTGTTCAAATTTCTTCCCACCCTGCCAAGCCTGGGCTGGGGGCCGATCTGAACGGTTGCAATATCCCTGATCAAAACGGGCGTTCCCTTGACCTCCGCAACCATGATCTTGCCAATATCATCACGATTGCGCAAAAGTCCGATACCCCTGACCACCTGGGCCGTTTCACCAAAGTTCAGGACATACGCCCCAACATTGTTGTTCGCTGCAGACACAGCATTCATCACCTGGGAGAGAGTCAGGTTGTAATCTCTGAGTCGGCTCATATCCACCAGGATCTGATACTGTCTGATCCATCCGCCCATTCCCGATTCGTCAGCCACTCCGGGGATTTCCTTGAAACGCCGTTCAAGAACCCAGTCATCCAGAGTTTTCAGCTCATCGAGTGGCGCTCCCGAAAGGGTGTATCGATAGATTTCACCGGTTGCGGGTGTATTGATATCCAGCACCGGAACGATACCGGCAGGAAGATTGGCCTGAGCCGTCCGGTTATAAATGCGGTGCCTGGCCTCAAAATCATTCACTCCATCCGAAAAGATGGCCATCACGACGGAAAGCCCGTACATGGAGATGGATCGCTGTGCCTTCATGCCAGGAGTGCCGTTAATCGCAATCTCAATGGGCAGGGTGATCTGTCTTTCCACTTCTTCCGCACCACGACCGGGCCACTGGGTCAAAACCCTTACCATAAGGGGAGAAACATCCGGATATGGCTCGATTTGGAGGTTCTGATAGGAAACGACACCCAGAACAACAACCACAACGCTCAACAGATAAACAAAAACCCTCTCCCTGAGAGCCAGTTTCAGAAGTGTTCTCATTAACGGACCTGTCGCTTTCGTGGTTGGGGCAGCACCCCGCGGTTCTGTAGGTCCTGACGAATATTTTCAAGAAGGATCGCACCAGATGTCGCAACCGCTTCCCCGGAAGAGACTCCTGAAAAAACCGTCATTTCCCCGTCCGACTCATCACCGGCAGAGACCTCCCGAGTCACAAACGTTCCAGGTGCCGTTTCAACAAATACATGGTATCCCTGATCGTCCCTGATAAAGGACGCATCAGGAAGCGCAATTTCTCCCGTTGGCCGGTCAAGACTGATGATAACCGAGGCAAACATCCCCGGCTTCAGCAAATTATCGGGATTTGAAATTTCCCCCCTGACATGAAATGTTCTTGTTGCCGGATCGACCATCCCGCCCAGATAAATGATCTTCCCTGCAAAGCTCATTTCGGGATAGGCCACTGTATGCACATTGATTTTTTGCCCCTGGCGGACAAGAGGCAGATCCCCTTCAAAAATATCCATATAGACCCAAAGCTTGGACAGGTCCGCAATGGTCAGGAGCTGATCCCCCGGATTCATGAAGAGACCTTCTCTCAGCTGGGAGTTGAGGATTGTGCCTGCCCTGGGAGAATGAATCGTCAGGTAAGGATCAATCTTTCCCGTTTTGGAAAGTCTTGTCAGGTCCTTTTCGGAAGCCCCCATCAGCAAAAGCTTCTTTGCCACCGCCTGGATATAGGACTTGGCTTCCGACGCGTCCTGGGATGTCTTCGCCACCCTGAAAGCATTCAGGTACTCCACCTCAGCCGTTACAAAGTCAGGACTATAGACTTTAGCCAAATCATCGTTTTTTGAAACCCGTTGCCCCTCAAAGGCCAAGATTTTTACTTCTCTCGCAGCCACTCTGGCAGAAATGACGGAAACCTTTCCTTCGTCAAAGTTGATCGTTCCGGTTCTCCGGATCGTTCGGGAAATTCTTCGGGGAACGGCAACTTCCGTCTTGACCCAACCCGCCTTGATCTGCTCGGGGGTCAATGTCAGGGGAATGGAGTCCGGTGGTGATGCAAAAACAGGATGGGGATGGATCCATCCACCCGGGACAAACAGTGACATCATCAAAAACCCCAACGCCAAAAAACCTCCAAAGTTCATCACTTCACCTCTTCCCGACCTTCCGCCCCGACAACTCCCCCGTTCAGTTCAGGGAGAGATTCTCCAACCGCCGCTTCAAGATTTGAAAGGGCCTGGTAATATCCGATCAGATTTTGATACCCGGCATAACGGGCCTGCTTGTAGGCCTGTATTGCGCTGATCAGGTATAAAAAATCGTTTTTCTGGTTTTCATAACCCGTCAAAGCCAGATCAAAGGCCAGTCGTGTCTGTGGAATGATTTCACGATCGCTGATTTCATACTGCCGATATCCCAGAACAACCTGCGAATAGGAGTTATCCACATTGAGCCGAACTTGCATCACCTGCCACTGATATTGAAAATTTGCAGACCTGACCTGATCTGATGCCGAATCGACCTGTGGCTTTTGCTTCATCATGGCGAAGATTGGCACATTGACCTGAAGACCAGCGTAATAACAGTTCAGACCGGAAAATCCATAACAGGACTCCCCACCCATCGACCCCTCAAACTGGAAATCCGGAAGGTAACCCATCTTTGTCAGGGTCAGCTGATGGCGATTCAACTCGAGGTTGGTCTCACTGGACAGGAGATCCGGACGATTTTTCAGTGCCTGGACTTCAAGTCCGGGAAGAGGTCTGGAAAACGCTACAGGTGCTTCCGGAGAATCGATCTCGATCGGAGTGTCTGGAGAGTAAGCCAAAAGGGCATTCAGCTGGCGTCTTGCAATCATCTCCGACATCTCGGCTGTAAGCTGGTCCAGCTTGGCCTGTGACAGCTGGACCTTCGCATTGACCACATCAAGGATCTGGGCCGATCCCACAGACAGCTTGGTTCTTGTGATGTCCAGAACCCTCGCCAGCCAATTTTGCATTTCAAGGTTCAAGGAAAGAGCTTTCTGGGCCAGAAGCAACTGGTAGCAAGCCATTTCCGTCTGGTTCCGGAGAGAGACTCTTTGGGCCCTGTATGCCAGGTAGGATGTCTCTGTATTGTCCTTGTTGATCTGGTATCCGATCTCCGACTTTCCGGGAAACAGGACACTCTGGGTGATCGCCCAGTTATTCCCGGACTGATAAGGAAGCCCCTGACCGTTGGGGCCATTCCCCTGTTCTCCTGCTCCAAACAGGTACTGGATCTGTGGATCGGCAGGAGCCAGGGCTGTTACCTCGAGTTTTTTGGTCGATTTCCAGGACGCCTTGTAGGCCAAGATATCCGGGTTTTTCCGCAGGGCGATATCCACTGCCTGAGCGACCGTCAGCCTTCGTGCCACCGGAGAATGAGCGCTTTGCTCTTCTGCGATTTTGGGACTGGGATTCTGCCCCACTTCCGTTTCGGCAGATGCCGCATAAGACTCCCCAGAGAAAAGGATCATGAATAGAGGCAAAAAGATCAGAACAGATCGAAGCGTTTTTAAAAAAGTCGGCATGCTATCTCCCACAGGGAAAACCTCTTCCGGATGACAGTCTATGGTTCTTCAAACGATAGTCCTCAAAAGATCCAATCAAAATAGAACCACTTTCATTTCATAAACAAGTTTCATTTTCATCAAGAATTCATCATTTCGATACTATGTATCAATTTAAAACAAAATACAAGGGGGGAGTATATAAACGAATGCATGCTCAATCGTTACCTATCACGGTTCAAGCTTTTTGGCATAGTAAGCAGACGCGATACCCAGCACCCAAAAATCATCCAGCATCCCAAAAAACGGGATATGGTCAGGAATAAAATCGATCGGTGTCAAAAGGTAAAAAAGAGCACCATAGGCAACCAGCTTATCCGGAGAGGACAGACTTTTTGAACGAACCACCTTCCACAAAAGTGTTATTCGCTCTGACCATTCCTCTCCCAGACCTTTGAATGACGAAACCTTTTTCGAATCCTTCTTGACCTTCTTCTGCTTCTCGACAGATGAGCCAATCTGGGAAAGACAACCAAGGATACGGTCCTGGGAGACCTTCTCTCCGACTTCAAAACCCTTGGAGAGGCCAAGGTTCTGGACTGCCGCCTGATATTCATTGGAAGGAGCGTCGGCAAGAATCTCTCTCACCACCGGCAAACCCGGATCCAGCCGATTTTCAGCAATAAGCCTGTAACAGGTATCTCGAATAGCCGCAACATAGACAGAAGGAACAACCATTGCATCCTTCCTCAGCCAGCGACGCAAGGTCATTCCTGAAACACCAATCATTTTTCCAAGCTCTTCAGGAGAACATCCTGTCGCATCCAGAAGGCTTAACATTTGTGAAGTTTTCATTCGCAAATGTTAATTAGAGGAGTTTTGGTTGTCAAGAGAAAACACATTTCAAGTTTCCCGGAACAACGGAGGGATACTAATACGGTGTTGCATGGTAACCCATTTTTCGAAGAAGCCAGCCATAGAAAAACGTCGTATAAAAAACATACCGTTGTCCCTGAAAAGAGGCATCCGCTCCATACGGGCTTTGGTAGGCAAGGCTGACCTGATACCAGTCCGCCTGATAGTTCATCTCGTAAGACAGGTACCCCTCCGTCCGACCGTAGTACCCGTTATCCGAAAGGTTGACCAGAGTTCTCGATTCAACAGCTGGCGTCAAATGGGCAAGGAAAGAAGGAACGTTGACACCGATGATATCGTGAAGATAGAGAAGGCTGTATTCAATTGCCCCGTCAAAACGGATAGAGTCCTGAAAATCATAGGTTCCCATATAGTCGGACAAAGCCATCGGACCAGCCCCGAACGGAACGATCCCCGCCACATCGGTCTGAAACGCAAAAGGACGAATCCAAGAAACAGGAACGTCACCGAGTCCCTTGTTAAAAACAAGGTAAGAGTAGAGTGTAAATGGATTCCCCTGACCGACAGGCGTTCCTCCGACAGGAACAATACCCCTCATGATGAACGTCGTAAAAATTTCATGAGGGTCATTTTCATACATCAGATACTTCCCCTGGATCCCGGCATACTGAAACCCGGAATAAGGATGGTTGGGCGTCCAGAGATCAATATAATGGGTATCAACCCGCAGACTGAAGTGATGAGTGATGCGTTTTTCCAGCATCACGGGAGTCGTAAAGGCACTGCTTCTTCCCGGCATTCCGCCAAAAGCGGGCATAAGGGTCAACTGATTATCGATATCTCCATCCTTGACAATAAGGGGTTCAATAAAGATCCGGTTACCCGCATGAGCAATCCCGCTTGAAAGCATATTCGTCGTGGTTGTCGCGGAAGGCAAACCACCAGGATGGTCGCTCATGCCACCTTGCCCGGAAACAGGCGATGTCTCAGCCAATGAACCGAATCCCCATGGAACCTCAAGCCCCGGGAAGGGAGTGGGAACCCCAGAAAGATCCATGGCACTCTCCGCATTCACCGGAGCCACCCCGAACAAAAGCAAAAAAAGGACTGGGAAAAATACATTAAGGCGGAACGGAAACGACATTGATTCTCCTAAAGACATAAAAAAAGACAACGATACTTCCCGGGCTCAGAATGGATAAAAAATCCCGTTCTCCCAAAATCAGTAATGATACTATGTCTCATGTATGATATGGATCCTATCCCTGAAATGGAGAACTGTCAAGCAAGGTCTCCTTGGAAACAATATCTTGAAGAAAGATATTTCCCCATTTAAAAAGCGATGTCATATAGTATAGAGCCCTATACTATAGTATTGTGCAACCACTTTTTCATCAACCACTTCCCCCAATAAGCCTGGGCAATAACTCAAGAATCCGGAAGATCCGCCCCCCCCGAAACAACCACCGATTCATCGAAAGGACAAATCTCCTGCAGCCTTTTTTCAACAGTCCTGATATCAACATGACCAAGAGATAAAGCTCTGGAGTATTCGTTGACACGATCAAGATGCCATTGTATTTGTTCACCAACTCTCTTTCTGGCAAATTTATCGACTCCACCGGACAAAAAGATGGGTCCACGACACACAAAGAAGGACCGACCAAAGGGCCATGGCAACAGGAATCCGTCCCAGCTTTTGAACATATGGACCCGTGTGTAGGATACTGATAGGCAATAAAGAGGGCGACCTGTTTTCAGGGCAAGGTAGGAAACACCTTCCTTGACTATTCCGGCGGGACCCTTGGGACCATCCGGGGTAACAACAAGTGTCATTCCCGGGTCGCTCCCGGCGATCAGTATATCCGACAGGGCTTCTTTCCCTCCCCGGGTTGATGATCCCCTGACACACAAGATGCCAAAGATACGAAGGAGTCCCGCAATCAGATCGCCATCTTTTGAACGGGAAACGATGATTCTGGAGCGCCCTCGCAAACCCTTCCAGGCCAGCGGCATCAAGAGACCCTGATTATGCCAGAATGTCACAAGAACACCATTTCCATCTGCCGTTTTGGACCAATAGTCCTGAAAACCGATAAAGGTCTTCTTGTTCGTTATCCAGATCAACCGGACAATAAGAGAACCGATAAGACCTAATATGACGTACCTTTTTTTAAGTTTGGAAGATTTTTCCATTTGACCACGGGGATCCAGTTTTTCGCCTCCAGACAGGATATTCAATATGCTTCTTTATGAAAATCGCAGTCCAAGAGCTTTTTTTGGACCACCATTCCCCCCCAGGAAGATTTTCGACATTCTCGAGAAAACCATGGGACCATATCAGGGATTATTCTATCAAAACAAGCGACTGGTCCTCTATTCACCAACACTCAAGGGAATCTGGAAATATGTTGGCCATGAGAGATCTCTGGACGATTTTCTGGAGCACCTTTCCCAACATGTCACAATTGGTGAACGAAGCCACCTGAACGAGTTTCTAGAAAAAGCCGAACACCTTGAATCCTCCATAACAGACCGGTTCATCTTGGTGCCAAACTCAATGGGGGAGTTTTTGTTTTTGGGCATTATCCTGACCCCCACACCATTTGGTACCCACCTGTCCTTATCTCCTGCATCCGATCTGAAGGAATGCGTTGAACTGCAAAAGACGATAGACACAAGCAAACTCAAGTCTCTTTTTTCTGCGCTCGGGACATGGTTTGAGGATGCTGAAACAGAAGAACTGATTACCCAGGCAATCAACCTCCTCCCGGAAGAACTCTCTCTCTCTCTCCATATTCACCGCATCAACACTTATATCGGGGTCGGAAAAGAAAAACAGGGAGCTCACCTTTTTTACGAAAACCGATCCGGAAAATGGATCAGGGACATATTTGACTCTGAAGAACCCAGCGGGTACATCCCCACCATGCGTCTACAAGCCTACATGGAAGGGGTCGATGTCATGATGAGAACACCCATGTTCATAGGACAGGTTCTGCCTCTTTTCTGGGTTTCCATCAGCCATCAGAAACTCAATCAGTTTGGCGTGGACCAGTTTTCATCCTATTTGAGGGAATTCTCCCGCCAGTCGGTCATGAGCGCCCAACAGTTCCATAGCCCCAAGTTCCATTTCAGCAAGTTTTGGTCAGGCCAGGGTTACGCCCCCCATGGCCTCATGCCCATCGCCAAACTCCTTTCAGAGAACTCATCCACCGAAGCGGGCAATACTCCAGTGTTACCCATATGGGGATTAAGCCAAGCCACCCTGCCAGGGCTTCAAAAGTCCCACAGGATCCCCGACCCGCTTTTTTTGGACTGGGAGAAGGGATTGGGAATCATCATGCTAAGGGGCTGCTCCCTTGAGCAGGCCACATCGGTGGTCTGGAAAAATATGAAATCCCGCATCAAGCTTCCTATCGATCCACCGATGCGCCTATCGGACTTTTTGAATCTGGAATAGAACACCATTGCCCGACTGACCTCGATCAGAAGAAACACTTTTCCTCGGGTTCCCGGCGTGGTAGGATCTTTCAACAGAATTTTTTGTCCTTTTATCAGGATCTGATGTTTTAACAAGGAGCCCGAGAAATGAGCGAGGAAGATATCCATTTGGACCTGAGGGGAGTCAAATGTCCCTTCAATTTTGTAAAAACCAAGCTTAAGCTTGAAGGGATGGCCCCGGGCCAAGTCCTCAAGGTTGTCTTGGATCCAGGAGAGCCCATCAAGAATGTTCCCCGCTCCGCGCAGGAGGAAGGCCACGAGATCCTATCCATTTCGGAGCGGCCGGACGGACTTTTCGATCTTCGGCTCAAAAAGGCATCGGCGTGAAAGCCCCTCAACACATCCTGGACAAGCCATGAAATTCGGGATATTACTGTCCACACACCCCGACAAGGGAGACGGGCCGGCCGTACAAAACCTGATCCAGGCAGCCCAGAAATGCGGAGATACGGTCTACCTCTACCTTCTCGACGAAGGCACCCGATTTATTCCTGAGGAATGGGTTCAAAATCTGCCAAGCTCCGCGGTACATGTTTATAGCTGCGCCTATGGAGCTCAATCCCGGCGTATCAATGATCCAGGGAAAACAACCTTTTGCGGTCTTGTAATGCTGACACAAATCATGGAAGGATGCGATCGCTTTGTCTCCTTCAACTGACTTTCAGAAAGAATATCGATG
Organism: Nitrospirota bacterium; assembly: GCA_021844645.1. Next base: position 858 of record JAKBTA010000012.1, on the reverse strand, counting down.
ACCCAAACACCAAACGGGAATCCAGCCTCAAACAGTACACTTGTCTTTATCCAGAGCGATCCTAGGGAAAGCCCCAGACCGGCTGAAGCGGTCCGTGTCACAGCGGGGCTCGTTGGGGGGGAGATTCCTGTGGGGATCTACCTGTTCAAGGAGGCCCTGCCCCTCTTCATGGAAAATCTGGAAGACCTCGAAGATGGGGAAATCCTGATGAAATTCTGGACTGGATTTCCCGAAATGGGGGTTGAAATCTACTATGAACCGGAGGAAGGGACGAATCCGCCGGCAGGAGCATTGCCCATGACGCCAGATGAGCTCTCCGAACACATCACCCGATATTCCCAGTTCCTTTTTTTCTGAGGATTGAACATGACTCTTGTTCTGCTTCGAAGCCCCCTTGCCGAATCCCATCTCCGGATGGTTCAGTCCATCTTAAAAGACTCTCCGGAAAACAGGGCAATACTCCTGAATTCTTCCGTTGTTTGGCCTGGCGAATCCAATGGTCAGGTTCTGTCTGTCAAGGGTGAGTCACAAAATCATTATCCCGAAATTTCCTGGGATGAAACCTATACCTTGATCAAGAAAGCTTCCCGTCTCCTTCTTCCCGCCAATATCTGATCGTTTATCACTAAAAAGAGACGGGAGTCCCCCTTCAGTCAAAAAAATCTCTCATGGTCTTGATTGAGGGGAAGGTTCGTCGCATGGTACTAATATCTCTGGCCCATGCAGGATTTCCTGTTTCGGGAACACAGGAAAACAGTCAGGGGACCCGGAAGAATGCTCTTGGAGTTTAAAAGAAGGGTGTCAGCAGATATGGAAAAAGAGCACCAGGATACTGGCAAGAATCCATAAATTCCCAAG
>JAKBTA010000011.1 GCA_021844645.1 Nitrospirota bacterium | reverse complement strand
CTCTTTGGATATAAGCTTTATGCCATCAGCCAAGGGCTGCAAGAGACCCCATGGACCCACTTCCATCGGTCCGAGTCTGAACTTGTCGCAGGGTTCTTTACTGAATATTCCGGTATGCGGTTTTCCCTGTACTACCTGGCAGAGTATGCCAACATGATTGTTGTTTCTTGTGTGGCTACGGTTTTATTCCTTGGTGGTTGGGGATCTCCCTTGCCCATTCTTGATTTCGTCCCGCCAGTTATCTGGTTCATGTTGAAGGTTTATTTTTTCTTGTTTTTCTTTTTTTGGATAAGGGCGACCTTGCCGCGTTTGCGTTACGATCAGTTGATGAAGTTTGGTTGGAAAATCATGCTTCCTCTGTCTTTCGCAAATGTAATTGTGACTGCCTTTGTTGTTTACATGATCCGTCATTGATATCCGGTCCAAGGGTCGGAAGGAGCTTATATGGGAATTAAAAAATTTCTGAATACGATCATGTTTGGGGAGATTATGTCCGGTCTCAAACTGACCTTTCGGCATATGTTCAAAAAAGCGGTGACACTTCAGTATCCTCATGAAAAACTGACTCTCCCTGACGGTTATAGAGGGTTCATTGTCCACCGTCGCTATGAAAACGAACAGGAGAGGTGTGTAGGGTGTGATCTGTGTGAGGCGATCTGTCCCGCAAAAGCCATCTCAGTTGTGGGAGATATTCATCCCGAATTTCCGGAACGACGCTATGCAAAAGAATATACGTTAGATTTTACCAGGTGTATTTTTTGCGGTTTTTGCGTGGTTGCCTGTCCGGTCAATGCTTTGGCAATGACGAAAGAGTATGCTCATTCTTCCTTTACCAGGGAAGGACTGATCTATTCCAAGGAGCAGTTGCTGTCTCTCGGGGATAAGTGTGAGCAGGATTCAATCGGTTATCTGAAGTTCAAAAACATGTGGGAAGCAGAAAATTCCGGAAAAGAAGAGGGAAGATATCACTTCCCCCCGATACCATCAGTCAAATCAGGAGGTTGATTCAAAGCATGGAAATTCTGTCTTTTGTTTATTTTGGAGGAGCAATCCTGCTTTCAGCCCTGATGGTAGTCATTTTCAAAAATCCGTTATATTCAGCAATGTCGTTATTGTCGATGTTTGCTCATGTAGCTGGACTATACGTAATCCTTGAGGCCGAGTTTCTTGCCGGTGTCCAGCTGCTTGTCTATGCGGGTGCAATTCTCGTCCTTTATATCTTTGTTGTGATGCTGCTAAACGTCCAGACTCAGGGACGTGTTCTGCAAAAGCAGGCGCCTGTTGTCTTTGGTGCTGCCGTTGTCGCCGCAGTGGAAGTTGCATTCCTCATTTCCCGAAGCCACTTTTATCCCGAACTTCCTCCTGTTCCCCAACCGGGAGTTCCTCCTCTTGGAAATACGGAGATGATAGGTATGGTTCTTTACACCAAGTACCTATTCCCGTTTGAGATCGCATCACTGGTTCTTCTTATTGCTCTTGTGGGAGCGATTGTGATGGCGAAAGGGAAGCTGAAGTTCCGGTGATATTCATGTATATTGGCTGCCTGAAGAATCCTTGCTGAATCATAGGTAGTTGATTATTCCTGTTATAGGGGGAGTGTTATCAGATGGTACCTTTATCCTGGTATGTTGGATTGAGTTCTGCTCTTTTTCTTGTAGGTCTTGTTGGCGTTCTCGTCAGGCGGAATACCTTGGTCGTTCTTTTATGTATTGAAATCATGCTCAATGCCGTCAATGTCAACTTTGTGGCGTTTAGCAAGTATCAGCATGTGATTGATGCTCAAATCCTGGTCTTTTTCGTTATTACTGTGGCAGCCGCCGAAGTCGCCATTGGATTGGGAATTATTATTTCCCTTTTCCGCCTTAAAGGTAGCGTCAATATTGATGACTTCAATATTTTGAAGCTGTAGATCGAAGGGAGAGATAATGAGTTTTTATGTTTTGATCCCCTTGCTTCCTTTGATCGGTTTTTTGATCACAGGAATTTTTTGGCCTTATTTTAAAGGCAAGGGGCATATTGTCACTGTTCCCCTCATGATTGCATCCTGGGTTTTGTCGCTCAGAGCTTTTTCTGAAACCATGAGTGGTCCTTCGGTCCATTTGAAGTTGTTTGACTGGATTGATTCAGGCAGCTTTCATGTAGCCATTTCTCTCATGGTAGACCATCTGACTGCGATTATGCTTGTCATGGTGACAACTGTTTCGACCTTGGTTCATATATATACCGTTGGTTATATGAAGGACGATTCGGGGTATGACCGTTTTTTTGCATATATCTCTCTGTTTACCTTTTCGATGATCATGTTACTGATGTCGGATAATTTGCTAGAGCTTTTTGTATTCTGGGAGGCCGTTGGCTTCTGTTCCTATATTCTTATTGTTCATTGGTACGAAAGAAAGCCATCCTGGGTTGCAGCCAATAAGGCTTTTATCATGAACAGGATTGGCGACTTTGGATTTATGCTCGGCATTCTTCTTGTTTATGTTGTTTTTGGGACATTGAACTACAGTGAAATTTTTCAAAAATTACCAGCTCATATTCACGACAGCATTAATCTGTGGAGCGCTTTTAATGGAACAACACATTATTCGGTGATAACTGTTATTGCATTATTGTTATTTGTTGGTGCTGTCGGTAAATCTGCCCAATTGCCGCTTCATCCCTGGCTGCCGGATGCCATGGAAGGTCCAACGCCCATTTCTGCATTGATCCATGCAGCAACGATGGTGACTGCAGGTATTTTCATGATTGTCAGGCTTAATCCTATTTATAATGCGTCGGCCGTTGCCATGTCTGTCGTTGCGTGGACCGGAGCATTGACGGCTGTTGTTGCTGCTACAATTGCATTGACGCAAAGGGATATCAAGAAAATTGTCGCCTATTCGACAATGAGCCAGCTTGGTTATATGGTCATGGCTTGTGGCATTGGAGCGTATGGCGCAGGTATTTTTCATCTTCTGACACACGGCTTTTTTAAAGCGTTGCTCTTTTTGGGTGCCGGATCCGTTATTCATTCAATGTCCGGAGAACAGGATATTTTTAGAATGGGCGGCCTGTCCCGTGCGATGAAGATTACTTTTGCCACCATGATGATAGGGTCTCTTGCCCTCTCCGGTATCCCTCCCTTCGCCGGTTTTTATTCAAAAGATCTTATCTTGTCTGAAGCGTTCCAGTCCGGTCCGACCGGTCATATCTTCTGGATGATCGGAGTACTGACTGCAATGCTGACCGCTTTTTATACCTTTCGTTTAGTCTTTGTTGTGTTCCTGGGCAAGGAAAATTTTTCCGAAGGAGAACATCATCATGGTCATGAGGGCCACGCTCCTCATGAAAGTCCTCTTGTGATGACATTTCCACTGATTTTTCTCTCATTTATGGCTCTTACGGCCGGATGGGCAGGTAATCATTACGATATCGTCGGATTCCTCTCCCAGTCGATGACTGTTCCTCATCCAACTGCACGGCCCGAACTTTCAGAAGATTCTCTGAAAGCCATATCGGTTATTGTGGGTCTCGTTGGCATTCTCCTGGCATATTTTCTATATGCCAAACCATCGACTGTTCCGCAGCGGATGGCTCATCAGTTCAAACGGCTTTATTCTCTCTCTCTCAACAAATGGTTCTTTGATGAGTTTTACGATCTTGTCTTTGTCAAACCAACTATTTTTCTGTCATTCCTATTATGGAAAGAAGTTGATAAGGGTGTAATCGACGGGATTGTCAATGGCGTAGCCGAGTTTTGCCAAACGAGTGCTGCTTCCATTCGTCGTCTTCAGACAGGCCAGTTGCAAAACTATGCATTGGTTATGGCTATTGGCCTTTTTGGCATGGTAAGTGTATTTCTCTTTATTCGATAATTGAGTGAATTAACCCTGAACCGAGGAACATGATGACCTTTCTCTCGATCCCGATTCTGACTTTCTTGATCTTTTTCCCTATTGTCGGGGGGATTTTTTTACTTCCTTTTATGAAAATGAAAAATTCTGATACAACGGTAAAGTGGGTTGCAGTCGGAATTACGGTTATTGAGTTTATTGCCTCCCTGACTCTTCTGATCGGGGGCAATCCGGGAACGTTCCAGATGCAGTTTGCTGAGGATCATCTTTGGATCCCTTTCGCAAATATTCATTACACCCTTGGCATTGATGGTATCAGTCTCGTTCTTATCATTATGACGACCTTATTGATGCCGATGTGCATTTTTACAAGTTGGGTCGGAATCAATAAACGTGTCACTGAATTCATGATTGCAATCCTGGTCCTCGAAGGTGCGATGATCGGGGTTTTTGCAGCCATGGACTTTATTCTTTTCTATGTTTTCTGGGAAGCCATGCTGATTCCGATGTTCCTGATCATCGGTGTCTGGGGTGGACCTAACCGAATCTATGCCACCATCAAGTTCTTTTTATACACTCTGGCAGGTTCCCTCTTTCTGCTTCTGGCGATCATTTCTCTCTACTTCGAAGGTGGCCATACCTTCAATATTGTTTCCCTGATGGGGCAGCATTATTCCCCCATTTTCCAGGATTTTGCTTTTGTGGCCCTATTCCTTGCATTTGCGGTAAAGGTTCCGATGTTCCCTTTTCATACATGGTTGCCAGATGCCCATGTTGAAGCTCCCACGGCTGGATCGGTCATCCTTGCATCAGTCATGCTGAAAATGGGTGCATACGGTTTTATCCGCTTTTCCTTGCCGATGTTTCCAAAAGCTTCAGTCTTTTTCACTGGTTTCATTTTTGCGCTATCCCTCATTGGAATTATTTGGGGAGCAATGATGGCACTCGCCCAGGAAGATATGAAAAAGCTGATTGCTTATTCTTCGGTGAGTCATATGGGATTTGTCACATTGGGAATCTTTGTCTTCAATGCTCAGGGAGTGGAAGGCGCAATCCTTCAGATGATCAATCATGGTGTGACTACAGGCGCACTCTTTCTCTGTGTAGGGGTTCTCTATGACAGAACGCACTCAAGACTTCTTTCTGACTATGGTGGGATCGCAAAGGTCATGCCAGTTTTTTCCACTATGCTGGTCATCTTTTCTCTTTCATCCCTTGGACTTCCTGGTCTGAATTCTTTTGTTGGGGAGTTCCTGGTTCTTCTTGGTGCTTTCAGGGCAAATGCGGCAGTCGGTGTTATTGCTGCAATCGGAATTATTTTGGCAGCGTTGTATATGCTTTACCTCCTTTCAAAAGTTGTTTGGGGCAAGTACGAACCCCGTTCCTGGGCATTGCCAGATATGAATCGATACGAATGGGCTTCATTGCTTCCTCTCCTTGTGATTGTTGTATGGCTTGGAGTCCAGCCGAACGCCTTGCTATCAATGCTGCATGTTAGTGTAACTCATCTCCTTGGACAGGTAAGTTCCGCTTCGCCTCTCGCAAGTCTTTCGGGTGGTTTTTAAACAGGTTTAATGATTTTTGTCTGGTGCTGATTAAAGGAAATTGATTGAGGGGGTCTAATGTCTTTTTCTCTGGTAAATATTCTTGGGACGATGCCAGAAATTTATCTGACGTTTTTTGGGTGTGTGATACTAATCCTTGACACAATGATCCCCAGCGAAAAACGCTCCTGGCTCGCCTATTTTACGATTGCATCCCTTCTGTTTGCGATGATTGCGTCGTACGGGCTTAATGGGAAGGGACTACCGCTATATCAGGGGCTTTATATCATTGATCCTTTTTCAAACTTCTTCAAGATGATCATATATATTGCCGCCATTATTACGATCCTGTTTTCCTTGCCATATCTTGATCGTGAAGATATTCATATCGGGGAATACTACGCATTCATTCTTTTTTCCACCGTCGGCATGATGGTTATGGTTTCGGCGGGGGACCTGATTACTTTGTTCCTTGGCATTGAGCTCATGAGCCTTTGCTTCTATGTTATGGTGGGACTCAAGCGTGGATCTCATCGATCTGTTGAGGCTTCTTTCAAATATTTTCTTCTTGGGGCATTTTCTGCGGCCATCTTCCTCTTTGGCATTTCCTTCCTCTATGGTGCAACTGGCACCGAGACTATCTCCGGCATCGCTGCTTTTGTTGCCAATCCGGGTTCTTTAAAGCCGATGATCCTCCTTGGGATTGTCCTGACTCTCGTTGGGTTTGCCTTCAAGATATCTGCTGCACCCTTTCATATGTGGACTCCGGATGTCTATGAAGGGGCTCCTACCGTTGTTACCGGATTTATGTCCACTGCTTCAAAAATTGCCGCATTCGGAGTCTTTCTTCGAGTCTTCTGGGTTTCTTTTTCTGCTGATAAAATTGACTGGAATATCCTGATTGTTATCCTTTCAATCCTTTCTATGCTTGTGGGGAATCTCGTTGCACTTCGGCAAACCAATATTAAAAGAATGCTGGCGTACTCTTCTATTGGCCACGCCGGTTATGCCTCCATGGCTCTTTTGCAACCAAACAGGGAGTCTCTTTTTGCCCTCATGTTTTATCTCTTTGTCTATATGTTCATGACACTGGGTGCTTTTGGTATTGTTCTCATGCTGAGAAAATCCGGGGAAGAGGGTGAGGAAATATCAGACCTTGTAGGTCTTCATAAAAGACATCCTGTTGCGGCATTTGCTATGTTGGTGTTTATGTTTTCCTTGGCGGGGATACCTCCTTTTGGAGGCTTCCTTGCAAAATTCTATGTCTTTTTTGCGGTCATTCATGCTGGCTATGCATGGCTTGCCGTTGTCGGTATCATTTTTGCCGCAATCGGAGCTTTTTACTACCTTCGAATAGTCATGCTAATGTATATGAAGGATCCGGAGAGCGCCGTCGAATTCAAATCATCCTCATTGGGCAGGCTTGGCCTCCTTCTGACAGCAGGTATGACGGTTTTTCTGGGGGTCTACCCAACTCCATTTGTTGAGTACATCAAGTCTTCTCTTGCGATTTTTATCCCCTAAAGGGGACCCTGATGATACTAGATGGTGAAAAGTTAAAAAAAACCAAACCATTAACTGAGCGACAGGAGGAGGTTCTCCGTTTTATCCTTTCATGGATGAGAGAGAACTCTTCTCCTCCCACCATTACCGAAATCGCGAATCATTTGGGGATTCCTTACCCTAAGAGTGCTGGAACCCATCTTGAGGCCCTTGAAAAAAAAGGCTACATACAAAAGATTCCGGGGAAAGCGCGAGGTATACGTCTAACACCTAAAGCATCGTCTTTTCAGGATGAATATGCTTCTCCTGAATGGCTTACCGTACCCAGAATCGGGCGTATTCGTGCCGGTGTAGCAACCGGGTCAGATTTGCTCTCTGACGGGAAAATCACCATTCCAGCTTCGTTTCTTTCGGAAAAACCGGATTATGTATTAAGCGTTATTGGCGATAGCATGACCGGGGTCGGGATTCATGAAGGGGATCTTGCATTCATAAAAAAATGTGAGACAGTGTCTAATGGTGATATTATTGTTGCGCAAATTCAGGGGGAGATGACGTTAAAAACGTATATCCACGATAAGGGCAGGCTTATTCTAAGGGCAGCAAATCCAGCCTATCCTGATCGAATCGTGTTGCCGGAAGATGAGTCAGGACTGGTTCAAGGAAGAATGATCGGTCTATTCAGGTCCATAGCGCGAACAGGCGGTCGGTCCAATGGTTTCTGAGAAGAACACTCCAAATGGTGATGACGACTCTGAAATACCCACATCCCTGGATGATCTTGGGCCTGATTCGAAAAAATATTGCCCTGGCATTCGAAACATTAGCCCTAAAGGCAGGGCATTGAGGGGGGGTGTGGCTTTTTTAGGATTTGTTGCTGTCATTATCTACAATGAGCAATGGCCTTCAGTCCTCAATCACCCTCTTCTTTTTACAACTGGACTGATCATACTTTCTTTTATCACGGCATTGACATTCCTCCAGAGCTTCCTTTCTTTTTGCGTTGTTGATGCTCTTATGGGCCGAACCAACATCTCAGGTCATTTTAAAAAAGTTTCGCATGATGCGCATGAACTGGACAAGAGAAGAGCTTTCCTGATTATTGGAGGAGCACTGGTGCTTGCCCTGCTTTTTTCGGCTCTTCTTTTGATCAAAGAGCTTGGAAGTACTCTATAAATATCTGTTTATTCCTCTTTTTTGACCTCGGCTCATTCCACGACAGAATGTTTTTCCCTCTTTTGCTCACAGGACAGAGATGAAGTCGACTTGGCCGAAAACGTTATCCGAATTAAGAACCCAAGTAGGCTCCCTGCTTTTCTCAAGTGCGCTTTCTTTTCAGAAAGATGCGACTCTCGAAGAAGTCAAGACATCTCATTCTCCTTTATGGGTTAAGGTGTTATATGGTACAAGGGATAGTCGTCAGATAGCAGTCTATCTGGGAGATAAAAATTCGTATCGGGAAATATCCTGCTCATCCTGTTCTCCTGAAATCTACTCAGAATTATCTGTAGCCTGTTCTCATGTTATTTCAGCTATTGCCTATTGCCTTGAAAGTGATCAATGCCCTTTTCCCCCTGGAAAACCTTTAAAAAACCAAATTTTCGACCGGTTCAATCATACTTCTTCTAAAAATCATGCTGGCGAGCCAGAGTTTTTAGCATCGGAACCACGGGTGCAAATCCCTGACAGGTTGTTATGGTATGAAGAACAGGGTGACAGAGGCTTTATTCTGGTAGATCGCAATCATGTACCCATTGATCTCGAAACGACGAGAGTTTTCAGTCTTCGTAGCCGCCTGCCAGGGTATTCTTATCGATCTGACGGCAAGTTTTTCCTGGAGCTGGAGCTATGCTTTCAAATTGACAAGGTCATCTCCGTCATCGGTCGCCAGGTCAATCTTTATCGTCCAAAATCCGTTGAGTCTTTAAAACGCCTCTTAACGGAAAATCTATTTCTTCTCGAAATAAACCATGGAGGTCTGTGCTCTCCCCTTACATTTGCGGTGGGCATCTTTAAATGGATGGGGAGGTGGATCCCGGATCCGGATAGCAGAACAATCAGCCTTGATGCTTCATGGGTGGTCTCCGGGAAGAGCTATCCATCTTCGTCGGTCAAGTTTTTTTTGTTGGGCCCCTTGTCCTGTATTTTGTTGCCGGGAAATACCCTGTTTTTTGTCAATGAAAGACTTCCTGAGCAGTTGTCCTCTTTTCTGAAGGAATCTTTTTATCTTCACCCGGAGGATCTTTTGCATCGATCCCGATTCTTAACTTCGGAACAGTGTTTGTCTTTCTGCTTGGAAGGATATTCTTATCCTCCGGTAACTTTAGATGGAGAAAAGTGGGAAGCTTGTGTCGATATCCGGGATTTCCATCGAAAAGGGGTCAATATTTTTCCTTATCTTCGATCTGGAGGAAAGAGTGTCGCATTATTTGGTCCACAGCGACTTGCATTCGGAGATGTTTTGTGGAGCGATGATGCCAGATTCCCGGACCAGATCTGTCTGATTCACAGGGATCGGCAGAAAGAGCTTTTCTGCCGGAATATCCTGGAAAAAACGATTGGGCGGGGTTCAACGGAGCCATGGATATCTTTTGCGAAAGAAGACAGGAGCATTTTTTATCAGAAAATATTACCTGCCCTTAAGAGGTCGGGATTTTCTGTCGGGCAAATCGAATCATCCGAACATCTCTTGTACTCAGGAGATGTGGAACTTCTTGCCATTTTATCCCCGGCTGGATCTGTGTCCCAATTAGATCATGGGCTCAATAATCCCATTTCTGTTCATTGTGTTTTAAAGGCGAAGGACCGGATCTGGGATATGCCACATCTGCCGGGGGAGATGGGGGATTCTGTTTACCATCTTTCTGACAACTTTTCTGTTTTGATGGATCTCGAACTTCATCAGAAAATCCAAGACCTTTCAGTGCTTCTGGAAACGGATCAGGAAGGTCGGGCAGTCATCAGCCAGTATTACGGATCCATCTTGCTCAAAAGCCGTCCTGACCTTCCCTTTCAGATAGATGATGACCTTTCGGGTCATTTAACGCCCTTTCAGACTTCAGATCTGTCAAGCGAAGAATCTTTTGTTCTGGACAGGTCAATCAAGGTTCCTCTCAGGGATTATCAAAGGGAAGGAGCAGCGTGGATACATTCTCTCCGATTGTCAGGGTTGGGAGGGATTCTTGCCGATGAGATGGGGCTTGGAAAAACACTAACGGTTCTCGCTGAGCTTGTTCTTGAGGTTGAACAGGCCAAAAAACAGGGGGAGAAACTTCCTCCATCTCTGGTCGTTCTTCCCGCAACTCTTCTTTTTAACTGGGAGAAAGAAATTTCCAAACATGCTCCGACCCTGACCTCTGCGATTCATCATGGTCCGTTAAGACGGGAGCGCTGGAGCAGGGCTTTAATGGCCGACGTTATTCTTTCTACCTATGGGACAGTCAGAAATGATCTGGATGAAATCTCTAAGGTTCGTTTTCACTCAATCATCGCGGACGAAGCCCAGATCATGAAAAACCCGGCCTCCGGGATTGCGACCGCGATGTTTTCCCTGAAGTCTTCTTTTAAGCTTGCTTTATCAGGCACACCGGTTGAAAATCATCTGGTAGACCTTTGGTCGATCTTTGCTTTTGTCATGCCAGGACTTCTGGGGAGCAGGCGGCGGTTTGAAAGAATATTTGTCCAGAATGGAGGTTCCGGGGCATTGGGTGTAGACGGGGTCAATCTTCTTCGTTCATTGATCTCTCCACTGATCCTGAGGCGAACGAAAGAAAATGTTTTAAAAGACCTGCCGGAAAAAGTCATCATTGATTACTGGATAGATCCAACGCCGGAAGAGCGCCATCAGTACAGAAAACTCAAGGATCAAGGACGGGATAGCCTGAAGCAGGTCAACGCAGGAGCTTATCGCCTTGGGGTGTTTTCGCTTTTAATGACACTGAGGCGATACTGCTGTCACCCCGAGCTGGTGAAAGATATTCCTCCCCTCCATATGGGTGGTCCTGCAAAATTTCAGACGGTAAAAGAAAAAATTTCGGAAGCATTGGAAGATGGCCATGGAGTGATTCTTTTCTCTCAGTTTGTGGGTGTCCTTGATCGATTTGAGGAATATTTCAAGTCGGAGCGGGTCCCCGTCCTCCGTCTTGATGGGGGGACGTCACTTCTTGAGAGGCAAAAAATGGTCGACTCTTTTCAGAAGCAGGGGGACGATGCTCCAAGGCTGTTTTTGGCAAGTCTCAAGGCGGGAGGTGTCGGGCTGACCTTGACTAATGCGGATTATGTTTTTCATTATGATCCCTGGTGGAATCCACAGGTCGAAAATCAGGCAACAGACAGGGCTCATCGGATCGGTCAAAACAGGACTGTTTTTGTTTACCGTTTCCTTACACGAGGAACTGTTGAAGAGCATGTGGCAAGGCTCAAAGAAAAAAAACTTGCCCTTTTTGCAAAAGTCATGGCAGATGAAAGGTTTGACTTGGTTGAGGGGCTGGATTTGGCGGAAATAGAATCTTTGCTTTCAAGCGAGGGAGATCTCTTTTAAGATCAAAAACGCACTTTTTATAATATGGAGAAAAAATGTCGGAGAGTTCCCCTTCAAATACCCTGGAAAAACGTTATCTGGCAGGAGAGACGAGACAAGAAGCCCTTGAACGGGCCAAACTTTTGAACAAGGAGGGGATCGGCACAATTCTTTTGCCGATGCTCTCTGATAATGGCGAGGCGGATGGAGAACTTTTTCTGCAGGAGATAAAAGAGCTTTCCCATCAGATGGGGCTCACGATGATTCGGGGCGGAATTTCATTTTCCCTGTCGCAATCAGGGTATCCATCTTCAGGAAACCATGCGATGGATCATCTCCGCGCTGCAATCACTGCAGCGGAAGAGTATTCAATCGGTTGCTGGATTGATATGGAAGAGGGCCCGAGAGTGGGGGAGACACTCGATACGTTTCTGGAATTGAGGAAGAAGTTTGCACATTTGTCGATAACTCTTCAGGCGAGGCTTGATCGAACAGATAAAGATCTGGAGACGATCCTGAACAAAAGGGCGAGAGTCCGTCTGGTCAAAGGGAAGTTTCCGGTATCGACTGAACCTGGAACCGATGACCCGGCGCAGATCAGGAGAAAATACCAAAGTTATATGGAGTGGTTATTTTCTGAGGGCGCCATGTTTGCTCTTGCGACTCATGATGAAGAGATTTTGCAAGGCGCATCGAAGCTCCAGAATGCTCATCCGAGGATGATGGAGTTTCAGATGTGGTTGGGGCGCCGGGAAGAAAAAATTCGCTCTCTGCTCTTCGAAGGGGGATTCCCGGTAACACTGGTGCTTCCTTATGGACCCGGTGCCCGGAAGCATCTCGCTTTAATTCAGGAGCTTGGAGAGATTTGAGATCAAAAAGCCGGTCGTACATGACCGGCTTTTTGATGTGTTCTGAGGCGGCTTCTGGTGTTGGTTTATTCTGGTTTTTTGAGACCCAGAAACTCCCGGGTAATATTGACAAGCATGTTTCTGTGCTCTGGCGTTCCCAGGTTCAGTCGATATTCATTGATTACTTTGACGCGCATATCCTCCCATGCAGTCCAGCACGTTTTACAGACGGACTCCTGTACCTCTTTTCCAAATCCTGACGGAAAGGGGGGTTGCTCAAGACCCTCTGCATCAGCCCCACAACGCGCACAATGAACGATTGCCATCCTAACTCCTTATCATGTTCTAAAACTGTTTGATTTTATTTTGTCTTGAAGACCATTCTCCACCCCTGTACCTTACCACAAGATTTAAAAGTGGCTCAAGCGCGGTAGAATGCCTGAGAACCTGTTGTCTATACGCTAGAACCCAAATTCGGACAGAAGTTTGTCGACATCGGTCTGATTGACATCGGTTGGGTGGCCTGTTCCCTTCAAGTCCAGCTCTTCTGCCTTGTGTTCTAAGTTTTTTGCGGCTGATTCATGTCTCGGGCCAGGTGATAGATCCATCAGGATCGTCAGAAGCTTGTTCTGGAGATCGTTTAGTGTTCCGGTCATTTTACGGATGTTTTGCCCCACCAGGTCCTGAAAGACCATCGCCTCGAACCCATGGAGAATTCTCTCCTCATCTTCCATGAGCAGGGATTCAACAATCTGTATTTCCGTTTCGAGTGTCTGGGGGTTGTTCTTTATCCGGGTAACCGCTTCTTTTAGCTCCCTGTTTGTTTCCAGGGACCTTTCAAATCCCTCAAGGAGCTTGTGGGCTGCCTCTTCAGTCATTTTCGAGACAGCTTCGAGACCGGTAGAGGTTTGGGGAAGGTGTGTTTCCATCATCTTCATCGTATCCATCATCGAGTCAGACATGGAGAGAATCTTCTGGATTTCCCTTGCGGTTTTTCCAACCTGACTTAACAAGTCAGCTTCGGGATCGTCTTGTCCTGGCAAAGGATGGCCTGATTTTATCGTCATCGGAGGCTTTTCTTTCTCTGGTTTGGAGGATGAAGCAAGACACAGAAGTCCCAAATATTCTTCGAAGCTCTTCAGGTCAAATACATAAACCGGAAGGGAATCGATCGTATCTGAGTACCGCAGGAAAGGAAGACCTGACTTTTCAAGAGTCTTTGTTTCGTTGGGTGTTTTTTCCCGAATCACTTTTCCCATTTTGGTCGTTGCGAGGGCAAATCGTTTTCCATTTGAAAAAGAGATCACCAGAAGCCTGGCCGGAGGTGACTGGTCCGTTTCTTTTGTGAAGGCTTTTCTTAAGTCGAAAACATCGGCAGGAAGACCAACTTCGTTGATAGAGCCTATCTGAAGGCCATCTCGGGAACCGGGGACCAGCTGGTCTCCTTTGAGGATCTTGAGAATATCTTCAAGCCTGACACCAACGAGGATCTCTTTGGTTAAGGAAAAGGTAAATAGCTGCAAGGTTGCCTCTTTCTTGAAAAGGTTCCCAGAGAAGTTGATCCGGGCGTTTTGGGACTTCAAGCCATTTTCTGATGATGGTCGATCTTTTTATCCTTATGGAGAGATCGAAGATGAACGGCCAAATTCTAGCAAAACTGATTGTTCAGACATAGTCCTTGCCATTCATCATTAGCTTTTTATTTTTGAAATGGATGGCTAGGACAGATCATCTCCATTGATAAAAAGTTGATCGCTCAAAATCCTGTTTAACTCTTTTTCTGATGTTTTTATAGCGGCTTCCTGCATTTCTTCTGGTAATGCTCCTGCAATTTCGCCAATCCATTCTCTGAACTTCATGGACTTGAAGACCAGAAAGTCAAAGGGAAATATCTCTGACAGAAGATCCCGATGAAAATACTGAACGAAAGATCGTTGGGGATCTTTTAAAAGCGGCCGAATGATTTTCATTGTGTCCGGAAAAACCGCTTCGATCGCTCCACCAAAGGACCAGACCTCATGCGGATAGACCGAATTTCTGTAAATATTAGGGTATCCCCGGATGAAGACTGGAGGATCGGGGTTTTGCCCGGAAAGATATTCCGAGAGAGTCTGGTAATCCTTTTCAAGGAGAATCATATCCTGAGATCTTTCCCCCGCCGGCATGTGTTCCTGCCGTTCCCTGGGTGATAAATAAAAAGGCACAGAGGATATTCTTGAACTCTCGATCAGGTCGTGAAACTTCCGGAACTCGGGAATGATAACCCCGATTTCTTTATTGTCGACTTCGAGTGCCATCCCCTTTAGGTTGACCATTGGGCAAAACCGGCAGACCGCTTCAAGTGACTCCCATAATATCGGCGGAATAGGGGCGGTGTGGTCATCCTGATAAAGTGAGGCGCTCTTCTCCCTGAATGTGGAGAGTCCTCCCATGTGAACTTCCATGACATGATCAAGGGGAAGGTGATCGCTGATCCATTCGTGGATGGTTTCAGGCTGTGGCTTGATTCCGGCAGCTTCGATCAATGTCAGCACATGTCCGATATCGAGTCCAAGCCCAAGATCGGTTCCCTTTACGATAGTGTTGAAGAAATCTCCAGGGTGCATTGACCCAGCCAAAAAAAATGGGAATGGGGGGATCTCAACAATTAATTGGCGTCCTTCCATTTGTTCCATGAGCCAAAGGGTGTTTTCCCTGATCAAGTTGGCGGATTCACGGGAGAGAAGTGGAGGAAGGTATGTCCCAAAGGTCCTTCCTCCAAAGGATTTGTGGGCACATTCGTGGATCATCCAGCTTGATCCCAGGGCATCCATATGAGCGTTAGCCCGAACAATCTCCTGCCTAGTTGCCGGCTGGGCCCTGAATACCGGCTGTGTGTACCAGAGAGCGTCTCCGTGATAACGAAGGGGAATTTCTTCGGGAATGGTTTCTTCGCGAGCTTGTTTCAGATCGACGGTTCGGCCACGAAAAATTTCAATATACTCGGGAATATGGCTGTTTGAAGAGCGATCGCCAGTATCGGTCATGGATTGGTAGAGGTCGTGAATGGGAGGAAAGTAGAGATCTGTCGATATTCCAATTTTACAGGTCGTTCTGATTGTGTCAGTACTGCTCATTGATCCTTACCCGTGGATAAAATCAAGATCTTCGGCGATACAGGGTGACTTGCTCCGGTTCCTGTCGCTATTGTTTTCTGTCAGGATGATCCTATCGGATTTTTTTCTGAAAATCCGGATTTTTGAATCCAAAAATGACAAGTGTGAACTCTTGGTTTGTGGAGAAATTCTGTTGAGGAGCCATCATGCGTCTTGAATGAAGGAATATAGTGGTCTGGTGGGAAAATAAAAAAGGGGGGAACTCCCCCCTTTTCGGGTTACAGCTTACCCGTTGTTGTGGTGTTTCTTCTTGTGGTGATGTCGGACATGATGATGGTGCTTTACATAATGGTGATGCTTTGGATAGCAACGATGATGGCGGCGATAGTACTTGCTGTGATGGTTACAGCCATGACGGGCATGTCGCTTTTTCATGTGCTTTTTGGCATGTGCTGCAGGAGCTGCTGGTGCTGCTGGTGCGCTTGCTGCTGGTGCTGCTGGCGCGGTTGCATCTGCGGCAAAAGAAACTGGCGCTGCGGTGAGGGAGATTGCTCCCATAAACGCAAACGCTACGAACATGGAAGAGATCTTTCTGATCAGCATTTGGGCTCCTTTGGTGTAAGGCCATAACGGCAACGATGTCCGGGCACCACTTGCCCGATTCCCCTTCAGTCTAAAGAAAGAACTGGAAGATTTCAACAAGGACAGGGATTGAGTTAAAGATTAGTGGCTTTTGGTGTGGACAGACGTTCGAATATTTCGATCCTGTCTGTGTCGTAAGGATCGATCGCCATCGCTTTCCTTAAGTATTCGAGCGCTTTTTTACGGTCGCCAAGATCTTTGTATACGCCGGCCAGGCCGTCTAGTACCCCTGGATCCGACCCGTTGATTTCCAGAGCTTTTGTCAGGACTTCAAGGGCTTTTTCCTGAAGAGCACGATCGTTTTCCATTGCTCCGATATCTGCCATACACCAGGCCAGATCGACAAGATAGGTAATGTTGTCAGGTGATCTGTCAACGGCCCTCCGGTAAATAAGAAGGGCATCTTGCATTCTTCCCCTGCTTTTCAGGGCACCTGCGAGCGTGTGGTACTGGGATGGCTCTTCGGGATCCAGCCTTATGGCATCTTCGAGCGCGGAAATCGCTTCCTGTGGCACACCTTTTTCAATCAGACACTCGGCCAGCCGGCGAAGAACCATCGGTGCGTTGGGGATTCTTATCAGTATTTGTCGATAGATGGCTATGGCATCTATTGTCTTTCCTGTCAGGCGAAAAGTTTCTGCCTCATCGAACAGCTCACCGATTCCTTTGTTTTGCTCCATATGTGATCCTCCGAACTTTTTGGGGGCAGACGTTCACTCATCATTCTTTCACAGATGGCTTCCGGGATCGAGTGTCATGACCGGTCAGGGGGAGGGGAGCGTGAGACTGGTGTTTTGAGATGATTGCGGAGCACTTTCGATCAGGGACTCAATCTGCCCAAGAAGCCTGTTGCCTCCAACCCGGAATGAAAGATACTGGGCCTGGCTGCCGTTGACAGTAAGGTACGCCCGTGCGGCCTGTCTGGTGTTTCCTGTAATCCCGACGGCAGAAATTGAAAATGTCTGGGAGACGATTGTGATATCTCCCTGGATATTGGCAAGAACCGCAGGTGGAATAACCTGGGAGACGGCCTGCATCGTTCTGAAAGGTCTTGCCTGGGTGATCGATGCGGCAATCTGGGGAGTCATTGAGGGGTCCAATGATTCGATGACCGTTTCTGACGCTGTGTTCAGGTTCACAACTCCATCGGATTGCGCTGTAACATAGGGTTCGAGAGCCTGGTACTGGGATTCGGTCATACCCATTACCTGATGAAGCTCCGAGAGAACATCCATAGGGGCTCCATGAGGTCTGTAGGGGGGGATCTGTGAGGCATATGCACCTGCGGGAGGAGGCTGGCTTGTTCCTGTTCCGGAGACCCAGACTTCAATGGCCGGGATCACCGATATGGGAAGGCCGAGAAGAGTAAAGAGCTTTTCCAGTTGTCCAACCCGGTGAAGGTTCGGGGTTCCGTTGGCAGAGATCTGGTTCAGGTTGAGCTTTGAGTCTTCATCCGTGACGATGCCGGAGAGGAACATGTTGGAGGATACTGGAAAATTGATCAGGGGTGTTGCCCAGGGCTGATCGAGCCCCGTGTAATTCTGGCCACTTTTTGCTGCAGCGAGGGAGCTCCCTATGATTTCGAGCTTTCCTGCCTCTATCCCGGAGCGGGCCAGATAATAGGCCTGTGTGTTGTCGTGAAAAATCTCGGATTCCCTCAGGAACGACTCTGCATGATCTATAATCCGGAAGACCAGAAGAGTCAGCAGGACAATCATGAAAAGAACCATAACGAGGGCAAACCCGCCATCTGTTTTATTAGTAGTCAAGGCAGAATACCCCCTCTTGCGATCCGACTTCGCCCATCAGAAAGCCCGTCAATTTGTATGGACGGATCTTTGTTGGAATATGGCCGTAGGCGAGATGAACTCCCACCGATGCTTGAGCCGAAGTATCCGTGACGTGGCGTGGTCGCAATTCTTCTCCTTTCTCCGTACAAGATATTGGAAGTGCCGGTCGGGAGTTCAGGACGGTGAATCCGGCCGGAATAATCCGGACCTGTTCCTCATGTGAGCATCGGCAGAAGATGCTCTGTCCGGTCGGACCTATCATTGTCCGTTCTGTGGTATGAAAAAGGATCGGGACTACAACGCTTTCCTGAAGATTTTGAGACTCGGGCTTTCGTCTTGGGGATTGGCCCCCAAAAAGCTCCCGCTACAACCATTTCCCAGGTTTGGCGGTGAGAGCCGTCACGAGGGTTGGATACTTTGGACATCAAGTCGCACATCCAGAAGATCGTGCTGGTCGAACCTGCGCTCAAGGGAGATGTGCGTAATCCGGAGGAGGTGAGGTGCCCTCTGGATCCTTGCTATGAATATCAGTACATGAGCTAGGTCAACCTTTTCAAGATGGAGGCTTACCATCACCGATGGATATCCTCCTTCGGAGGGAAGGTTCCGGGGGGTCATCTGGGAAACGGATTTCGATATCTGTGAATGCCTTGCTTCCTGTTCAAGGTACGAAATCAGAGAGAATCCCGAGTTGTCCGAGCTCAAAAGATGCGATCGCTTGTTAATCGATGCCTGTATCTGGCGAAGGTGGGTCGACATCCGGGTGGCTTTTTTGATTTCCTCCTTGAGAGAGGCATCTTCGGAGACGGCCTCTTCATAAGGATCCAGAAACAGTGTTGTTATAAGCAATGATACAAGATATATCGCACCAAGAAGGAGCAGAATAGATGAAAGGACTCTTTCTCTGGGTGTAAGCTTCTCCCATTTTTCCATCAGAGGAATGGAATATTTCTTGAGAGAGGCAAAAAGAGGAGAAAAACGAGCCAGAGACCTTTCAGTCATGGGTTCCTCCCATCCGGAAGGTGACCGTTTTACGGTCGATCCCCAGCCGGGCGCTCTGAACGGAGAGCTCCTTGATATGCGGATTCTTAAGAAGCTCTGTCCTGATGATTTCGACGTGTTCAAAACTGTCTGTTTTTCCAGAAAGATTAAGGCTTTTTGCTCCGATGGACAGAGAGACCAGCTCAAAGGACATATTGTTTGGCGGAGCGATGGAAATGGCACGCAAAAGTTCGATAATGTCCGTTCCTCTTGAAAGCATCAGACTTTGCTTCTTGAGTTTTTTCTCCCGTTGCTCCATCTGGGCAATCGGATCCACAATCTGCGATGTGCCGAGTGCCTCCGATGCAATCTTCTTGATAATGGACTTTTCAGCGGTGACCTGACTCCTGATGCTTTTATAATGAACCCATCCGTCAAATGCGATTGCCATGATCAAGAGGACCGTCAGAAATAAAAAAGGTCTGAGCTGTTTGATGAGCAGTTTCTTCTCATGCTCCGAGGCAAGCGCTCCCGTTCGAAAGTCCGGAAGGTTTTTCCTGAGGCTTCCGTCCGGGAAAAGAAACTTGGCCCCGGCCAGGATAAGCGGCGTTCCATCAACTTTGCCTTCAGGAGTGTGTTCGTATTGAAAGCCCCTTCCCTTCTTGAGCGCCATCCCTTCCATGGAGAAAGCAAAAAAAATATTTTCCAGTTGCCTCATCCGTTCTTCCGGGGATGGATCCCTGATGACCAGCTCTTTGACCGGAAAGCTTTCATCAAGGACGAGAAGAACTGTTCGTGTTGCCTGGTCTTCGTATTGGAGGGTTGATCCGGGGGACTTCTGGTCTCCCGGAAGAACAGCAGTGTTTTCCCTGGATAGAAGGATGGACTCCGGAAATATATGTTTGGGCTCAAGGTGGTGATCGGCGAGTTTCCTGATGGCTGTTTCAATCGGGAATCTGGGGGTGGTCAGAGCAAAAACCTGATAGGAGTTCTGGACTCTTTTGATGCTGATTGCTGTCTGGCATTGTTCGATTGGCCATGGAATCAGGGCATCCATTTCATTTTCGCAGGCGGGAAGAATCTCCTGCTTGAGCAGGGATGGAAGCTGGAAAGACTGCGAAACTGACAGCTCTGGAGGCCACAAAAGGATGGATGTGACATTTTTTCCGGAAAGGAGATCGTCAAGCTCAGGTATCTTGAGCGGTTTTTCCGGATCCAGAAAGTCCTTTGTTGAAATTGGCCAACAGAAATGGTTCTGGATTTCCCATGACGCACGCTCCCTCTGGAGAATGAATGCTTCAAGATCGTCATCTGAAAATCGGGTCAGCAGATACGTGTCAGCCATGAGACTTCTCCCTATCGAGGAAGAACAATCCCGTTAAGAGTTACCTGGGGAGATCCCAGCGGGCCAGACAGATGAAGATGGATTGATGCACCATTTTTTCCTGCAATGGAAGGAAGCGGGATCTTGGAGAGTTCTCCCCGGAGGGAAATGTCGAAATCGAGATTTACGATGGATCGGGGGTACGGGTTGGCCAGGGAAACATCGCCTGTTCCGGTCAGATGAGCCATCGGACCATCGGCATTGAGTGTTTCTATATGACCAAGACCATTTTTCATCCTGACTGTCCCGTGAACATGCGTAAAGGATATGGGGGGAAGGGGAAATCCGTTCATGTTGAGGGAGCGTACGACAAGTTTTGCTATCGAGAGGGAGAGTACCCCGTGGCCCTTGTCTTCCATCCCTGTTTTCCATGTGTAGTCGGTCTGAATGTTCATGAGTCCCGACAAGTTCTGGTGTGTGAGTTTTCTGGTCGTGGACAGGTCAATGGGGCGGGTTGTGAGGCCTTTCAGATGACTGACTTTTCCACGGTAAAATCGTCTGAGCCTCCCCTTGAACTCTCCACCGTACATTTTGAGGTCAAAATTGTATCGGGGTTTTCCGGAGACGAGGGTGACAAGGTCAACGTTTCCCCTGGCCTGGGAAAGATCGATCGATACAGGCCCATCATTGGTTGGTGCGGTAATGGTCATGTCCCGATAGGAGACACCGAGGGGGGGATGGTAAATGGCAGATTCGGCACTGATCGTGACCCCGGGTGAGGGGGATGCCAGCAAGTGCTTTGCCATTTCGTTGGCCGGAAACCCTTTTGCGAGAAAGGCAAGGAAAGTGATGAATCCCCAGAGGAGAAGAGTCATGGGGCGCATAAAAAAGCTTTCTCTTTTTTGTTGGGGTGCCTGTCTTTCAAATGCCCGGGCAAGATGGTCAAGATTGCTCCGTATGGTTGGAGAGATGCTCTCCAGCCCGACTTTGATGGGATTTTTTTTCTTGGGAAAACGGGGCTGTTGGATCATCAGTTTTCAAGCGCCCAGGATTCGATGTCGGCATTGTTTCCCTTGCCGCCCTTGGCACCGTCCGCTCCATAGGAGTAAAGGTCAAAGTCCCCATGATTCCCGGGAGAAAGGTAGATATAGGGCCGGCCCCAGGGATCCTTTGGTATTTTTGAGATATACCCTCCCGCTTTGTAATTGGTCGGGATGGGAGGTGTTGATGGTTTTTTGATCAGTGCATCAAGGGTCTGTTCTGTCGAAGGATAGGTTCCGTTGTCAAGATGGTAAAGGCTCAAGGCATTTTCTATCTCCCTGATCTGGGCTTTGGCCGCAACCCTTTTGGCTTCTTCGGTCCGACCGATGATTTTGGGCACGACAAGCGCCGCAAGCAAGGCAATGATGAAGATGACCACCATGATCTCGATCAATGTGAATCCGGAGTCCGAAAAAAGGCTTTTTCTCTTCTTGGTAAGGCCAGACATTCGCTTTTCCTCTTGTCGATCTTTAGCAGGCACCGTTATTTGCTACTGGACAGCCTGACTCATTTCAAAAATGGGGAGCAAAACTGAAAGAACCATGAAAAGGACCATGGATCCGATTAATAGTATCATGAGTGGCTCGACGATTGAAGTAATGGTTGCAACAATCTGTCCGACCTCAGACTCATATCCCTGGGCTGTTTTCATCAGGAGCTCTTCGAGCTGCCCCGAGCGTTCTCCGGTCTGGATCATTGCGACTGCAAGCCTCGGGAAGTAAGGGGATTGGCGAAGGCTTCCTCCCAGGGACTCTCCGTTCCTGACGAGCTCTCTTGCCCGGGAGACAGCCTCCTTCAAGATCTGGTTGGTCACGACTGTTTCAGCGATTTCAAGAGCCCTTTGAAGGGAAACGCCTCCTTTGAGCAGGACCGACATCGTTCTTGAAAAACGGGCGACCTGGTCGGAAATAATCAATGGCCCAACACGGGGTATTTTGAGAATGATTTCATCAAGATATCTTCTTTGCGTCCTGGCAAGACGGATTCCAGACAGTATCAAAAGCATTGTTGCCGCAATGAACAGAAGGGCATGCTCCCTGAGAGTGCCAGAAACGGCCAGCAGAATGCGGGTCGGGAGGGGGAGGGTTGCTTTCAGTCCTTCAAAAATACTGGTAATCCTTGGCATGACAACGGTGAGGAGAAAAAGGACCATCAGGATCCCGACACACATGAGAATAATCGGATAAAAAAGACTCCCGAGAACCTTTCGTCTGGTTTCCTGGCTTTTTTCCTGAAAATCAGCAATCCGGTCAAGCATGATCTCAAGTGTCCCTGATTCCTCTCCTGCACGGATCATGTTGACGAAAATAGGGGAGAAAACCTTTTGATACTTTTCAAGAGCGCCATTAAGGGAGCTTCCGCCTTTTACATCTTCCCTCACGGAAGCGATGATTTCCTGGAGCCTGCCTTCCATCCCCTGGTCAAGAATTGCGGCAAGGGCATCCACGATAGGAATTCCTGCCCCGATAAGTGTTGCAAGCTGCCTTGTAAATGCGGTCAGCTCTTTCGCCCTGACATTGGTTCTGCCGGTTTCTTTGGAGGTTTTTCCAGCTTCCTGGGGCGAGATCCTGAGAGCTGTTATGCCCTGGGAACGGAGTTTCTGGCGGGCATGGCGAGAGCTGTCCGCATCGATCAATCCTGTGGATCGTTTTCCTGAAGGTGTTACCCCTTCATAGGCAAAAATGGGCATCGTATGTCATCGGTGTTTGATGGATGTCTTCATGGCTACTCGATCGAAACCTCTGACATTGCAACTCGCAGGACCTCTTCGGTCGTTGTAATGCCCAAAAGGATTTTTCGTCTTCCATCTTCGAGAAGCGTGGTCATTCCCTTTTCTTTGGCCCGGTTTCTGATGGTGGCCGTGTCGGTTTTGATGTTGATCAGCTGGGCGATTTCCGGGTCGATGATCAGAAGTTCGTAGATGCCCTGCCTGCCCCGATAGCCGGTATCCATGCAGCGGGCGCATCCCTTTCCTCGGAAGAGTCCCTCCGGAGGCAGCTCAGAAGCGGTGATCCCGATACGTTGAAGCTCTATTTCGTCGGGAAGATAGTTTTCCCTGCAATCGGGGCAGATCTTTCTGACCAGGCGCTGGGCGATGACCGCCTTCACGCTCGTTGAGATCAGGAAAGGTTCTGTGCCCATGTCGATCAGTCTGGTAATGGCTGAGGGCGCGTCATTGGTATGAAGCGTTGAAAAAACGAGGTGTCCCGTCAAAGATGCCTGGATTGCGATTTCAGCCGTTTCTCCGTCCCTGATTTCTCCGATCAGGATGACATCAGGATCCTGCCGGAGTATTGACCTGAGTCCGGTGGCAAAGGTGAGCTGGATCTTGGAGTTGACCTGTATCTGTCCAATACCCTGAAGCTGATATTCAACAGGATCTTCGATGGTGATGATATTCTTGTCGGGGCTGTTGATCGTATTGAGAATGGCATAGAGTGTGGTTGTTTTTCCTGCTCCCGTCGGACCTGTTACGAGAATGATCCCGTGTGTCAGTCGAATGAGCCCGGCCAGTGTCGAAAGGTCGTGCTCATCAAAGCCGATTGACGAAAGGGGCAGAAGCAGTGTGCCCTGCTCCAGAATACGAAGGACGACCCGTTCTCCATGCCTGACGGGGAGTGTCGAGACCCGGATGTCGATATCCCGTCCACCAGTCTTGATTCGAATCCTGCCGTCCTGGGGAAGTCTTTTTTCTGCGATGTTCAGATTGGCCATCAGTTTGAATCGGGATATCAGTCCTGCCTGAATCTTTTGGGGAATGGACAGCACGTTGAAAAGGACCCCGTCGACGCGGTAGCGAACCATGAGGTCCTTCTCAAATGGCTCTATGTGGATGTCAGAGGCTTTCTGTCGAATAGACTGGGCCAGGATGGAGTTTGCCAGCCGGATCATTGGGGCATCATCCCTGGCATCGAGAAGATCGATTGTTTCCTGGATGGATGACAGATCTTTCATTTCTTCCGTTTCCGTCGAGACCCCCGATAAAACTTCTGATGTCTGGCTCTGTGTATACCTCTCATAGGCATTGTTGATCAGTGTCAGTAGTTTTGGCGGTGGCATGAAGGCCAGGTCAAAACGGATATCCCGGTCTCTTTCTCCCAGGATGGTTCTCACTGTTTCCATCGCAAAAAAGCTTTTGGGGGATCCGAGGATCAGCTGGATCGCTTTCTTCTGGTCACTGTGGTGTGTTGGCAACAGGAGATGATGTTTGAGAAATCCGATGGGAAGTCTGGCCAGAAGTTCTGGTTCTATGAAATCCAGGCTGAAATCGGTCAGGTAGGGATAGTTCTGCAGGTTGGCCCATTTTTTCCACAATTCATCAGGGCTCTCCCCATTTGCCCCCAACAGTTCGGGCAAAGGGGGCTGGGCACCTGAAGAGTCAACCTCATCCGGTGGTGACATGAGAGAAAGAATGTGTTTTTTTAGGTTATCCACTGGCATCTTGAGTCACTCCGGAGTTCCTTTTTCTCCTGGAAGGTTCACTGTTTCCAGAAAGGTATCGTCGGAGACGGTTCCAGGTTTTATCTTTGGAGTCAATGTCTCGATCAGGTGCTGGTGTCGTGAATAGCGTTTCAGGATCGAGGGTGCGCCGAGATCGATCTTGGCGTAGGAGTAGTTTGACTTGATGACATAGGGTGTCAGGAAGATCAGGAGATCGTCCCTCTGTTTTTCATTGGTCGTATTTGAGAACAGGTATCCAAGAACCGGGATGTTTCCAAGCCAGGGGATGGTCGATTTGTTCTTGGTCACGACAGATGAAATAAGACCGCCAATCACAATGGTCTGTCCCGATGCGATGGTCAGTGTGGTGGTGGTGGCCCTCTTTGTGGTTGTTGGGCCGACAGCGATCGTTCCAATCAGCTGGGAAGCATTGGTAAGGGCCGATATGGTCTGTTTCAGCTGGAGACGGACCCGGTTGTGGGCAAGGATATGGGGGGTGATTTCAAGAGTGATTCCGACATTCTGGCGCTGGATCATTGTCATGACGTTGCCGCCGACGGTCTGGCTCTGTCCCGTTATGAATGGAACATCCTCACCAACCGTAATTTTGGCCTTCTGTGAGTCGGTCGCCAGAATCTCCGGGGTGGAAAGTGTCCTGACGTCGGTATCGGTCTGAAGTGCGTTGAGGAGTGATCCGATGGAGGGATAGCTGACTCCTCCGTAAGTAAATGTTCCACCAGTCAGGACTCCGGCAACAAGTCCTGTGAGTCCCGAGAGATAGGATGCCGCTCCGGCGGCGCCGCTTGCAGTGGTTGTCCCTGTTGTTCCCGTCAGACTGTTTCCCACCGCTCCGTTGACTGTGCCTCCGACCATTCCATAGTTTGTTCCGCCGACCACTCCGGAACCATTTGCTCCTGTAACGGCTCCGAGAAGATTGACCTGGATGTTCTGGAGCTTATCCGTGGAAATCTCGATGAGAGAGGCCTTGACGTAGACTTCTCCAGGAGGATGGTCGAGATTTCTCAGCAAGTCCTTGATCAGATGGTAGTCATGGGGCGTTGCTGAGATGATCAGGCTGTTTGAGGGGCTGTCCGGAACGATCTGAACCATTCCGATGAGTCCGCCAGATGAGACCGATCCGGCGGGAGGTGGCTGAAAGCCTTTTGCCAGTATGCTGTTGATCGTTTTTGCGATGGACTTGGCACTGGTGTTTTCCAGGGTAAATAGAAAGAGCTCCCTGTCCTGGGGGGCCTGGTTTGCGGGAACGATAAAAATCATGCCTTTTTTTGTAACAGCCTCGAAGCCTTTCATCCGGAGAGACTGCTTGAAAATCTGGAATGCCCGGTCAATGCTGATCCTGTTCGGTGAGAGAATCGAGATCTTTCCTTTGACCCGCTCGTCCATGACGATGTTTTTGTTCATGAGGTTGCTCATGAACCGGACAAGAACAGATATGTCGACATTCCTGAAATTGAGGGAAACGGAGTTTTCCGGATCAAGAGGCGGTTCGGTTGATGGCTTGATGATCAGTGGATCTTTTGTCTGACCGGGAGACTCTTGGGGAGTCAGTCCTTTTCCGGGAGGGGGAGTGGTCGAGGCATGAAGACGGCTTCCGTCAGAAAGAAAAGCGATAAGAAAAA
Organism: Nitrospirota bacterium; assembly: GCA_021844645.1. Next base: position 2,638 of record JAKBTA010000011.1, on the reverse strand, counting down.
GGAATGTCGTAATCTTTGACCATTTTTTCTGTCGTATGGAAAGGTGCATTTTTAATCCCTTATCAGCTGAGGAATTGATCATTCCGCCTGTATCTGGTAGTCAAACGTCTGGGGTGCCCCATTCCTCAACAGATTGATCTGGACATTGGTTGCGCTCTGAAGAGTTGACAGTGCTTTCATGAAATTTTGAGGATCATTCATGGAAAGACCGTTGATTGAGCGTATGACATCTCCTTGTGAGAGGCCCAGTTCCTGGAAAAGGCTTCCCTGTTGTATGCTGACCATACGGAAGCCGTCGGGGTGGCCTCCTGTGAAGTCTGGTACCGCCCTGGCCTGCAAAAGCAGGGAACTTAAATTTTTTGTTGCAAACTGGATTGCCCTGGCCTCAACGAGCCAGTGAGTGGCGTCAATCTTGTGAATCCCATGCGCGCTAACGGGTAATGGCCCATTCTCCGGCAGTGCCTGACCGGCATCATCCTCCTGGTCATAGTGGGCTTTTAAAATTCCGAACCCTTTTCCGACTTGCAAGACGACATATTCTTTCCGAACGGCAACGAGCGTTATTTTCCCTGGAATGATGACATCGTGTACCCGATAGAACTTTTGCTTCTCCGGATCCAGGGAGTCGATGACTGCGCCTGATGTTACCTTTCCTGCCAAAACTGTACCGACAAGCCTTAGTTTGATCAGTTTTGGCGTGAGAATCGGAACTTTTCCGTTCATCCAGTTTCCTACTGCCACAACCTCGGCATCTCTGGGGGCAGCATCTGACTTCGATGCCGAGTCCGGATAGAGATCAGAAAGGATGTTTGCGTAGCTTTTTCCTCGAAGATCGGGGCTGAATGGATTTCTGGAAGCAATAATTCCCAGCTCTGAAGCCGTTGGGGCATGGAAAGAGTCAATGCTGCCGGATCGGCTTTCATCCTGAATTCTCATTGGTGGAACGATGCTGTTTTTGACAGCCTGGTCCACTCCGTCGGCCAGAAGGTACGAAGCCCCCGTGACAAAGAGAAGCTTTGTCGCAAAGAGCGCTCTGGGGAGTTGTGAGAAGAATAGCTGCTTCAATTTTAGCCCTTTGACCGTGGAACTCAAATTCCGTTAGGATCCATTGTAGCGGATTATGGCAACAAAATCTTTGGATCATTCCAGTGGCTTTCTTTTAACTTCAGGAGGACGTCTTTTTATGAGCGATGGTGCGCATGTCTATGTTAATGGCGAGTCCTGCCCTTTTTCTCCCGGAACCAAGATTTCCGGACTGTTAAAAGAGCTGGGTCTTTCTGACCGTCAGGTCGTTGTCGAGCTGAATCTCTCGATCCTGCAAAAAGAGGATTGGGATAAGACCGAGGTGAATGAAGGAGACAGGATCGAGATTATTGGGTTTGTTGGAGGAGGCAGCTCCTGCATGAATTTGATCGAAGGAGAACCTTCTGTTTACATTGACCATCAACTCGTGATAAATAATTCAGGACATCCTGAGCGGGATTAACTCAGCGGTAGAGTGTCAGCTTCCCAAGCTGAAGGTCGTGGGTTCGAATCCCATATCCCGCTCCAATCTTTCTCCTCATGGACTACCGTCCACAGCCCAAAAAAAGAATCGTTCTGCATCCCTTTTTATCCCATTTTTCAATTCTCAGAGCACCAAGAGGGCACCAAATAAAGATACCCCAAAATATAGTGCTGTAGCCATTTTGTTCCTTGTTATCTTTTTTCGGGCACTAATGGCTCCCAAGTCGATGGATTGTCTGGAGGGAGGGTTCGAGGAATCGCTCACGATTCTCTCCTTTCCTCGAAAGTATCGCGTAAGGCTCGGAAGCATGATCTCCCAGGAGCGGCTGAACGAGGAGGTCCGAAGACGGGAACGCATGATCCGCATCTTCCCCAACGAAGACTCCGCCATTCGTTTGATCGGAGCTCATCTGGCAGAGCTCCTCGAGCAATGGAGCACGGGGAAGAAGTATTTTGCCGAATATTTGGAGCAGAAGAAACAGGAGCCTCCCAAAACGCTTACCCTCCTTTCGGTCATCGAATGATTCATCAGTGTTTATCGCAGGATACCCTCTCTTAGGGTTTAATCAGCCAAGAGATGGGAGGAATGCGATATTCCTTTCTGTTGGATGGTTGACAACAAAATGAATATTAAATACAGTATAAATATGAATAAAATGCTTAAAGTCAAACTGACAACGACGAAGGAACAGTCCAGGGCTCTTCTTTCGACCATGGAGCAGTTTAATGAAGCCTGCAACTGGATCTCCCGAAAGTCCTTCGAGGCGGAAGTTTTTCGCCAGGTGGAACTGCACCATTTGGTGTATTTCGAGGCCAGGGAGCGGTTTCCTTCCCTGACCTCCCAGATGGTCATACGCGCCATCGCCAAGGTCTCCGACAGTTACAAACCGGAGAAGGAGTCGCTTCATTCCTTCCGGAAATATTCCGCGATGGAATACGACAAGCGGCTCCTCTCCTTCAAATCCCTGTCCCACGCTTCCATCGCCACGATCCACGGACGAATCACCGTTCCCCTGGTCTTCGGCCATTACGCGCCGATCGACCGGAACATGATGTGCGGCCAGGCGGATCTCACAACCTCCAGGGGGAAGTTCTTCCTGAATATCGTGATCAGCGTTCCCGATGCAATCCC
>JAKBTA010000010.1 GCA_021844645.1 Nitrospirota bacterium | reverse complement strand
TGAAGGTTCAAATCTGCCTGCAATCTACTCCGCTCTGGTAGTTGAACGTTCAGGGGTTATCCTGGAAACTCAACAGCAGCTGGGTGATGGTGTTGTTCGTTCAATCGCCATGGCTACAACGGATCATCTGGTTCGTGGAATGAAGGTTAAAAACACCGGAAAGCCCATCATGGTTCCCGTGGGTCAGGAAGTGCTCGGGCGCATGATGGATGTTCTTGGAACGCCAGTTGATGACGCCGGTCCGATTCCAACAGACAAGCTTCGCTCTATTCACCGCGATCCACCCGCCTATGATGAACTTGCAACCTCCACGGAGGTTTTTGAAACGGGAATCAAGGTCATCGATCTGATTGCCCCATTTTCCAAAGGCGGAAAAACGGGCCTTTTTGGAGGCGCCGGTGTGGGCAAGACGGTTATTATTATGGAGTTGATTCGCAATATTGCAATGGAACATGGCGGATTTTCGGTCTTTGCAGGTGTTGGTGAGAGAACCAGGGAAGGAAATGACCTTTGGAATGAAATGAAGGAGTCCAAGGTTATCGACAAGACCAGCCTTGTTTATGGCCAAATGAATGAGCCACCGGGTGTGCGTTTGAGGGTTGCCCTCACAGGGTTGGCACAGGCGGAATTCTTCCGGGACGAAGAACAAAGGGATGTTCTTTTCTTTGTTGATAACATCTTCAGATTTACTCTCGCAGGCGCAGAAGTTTCGGCACTTCTGGGACGCATGCCCTCAGCCGTGGGCTATCAGCCCACTCTTGCCGTTGAGATGGGCGGTCTCCAGGAGCGAATTACATCCACTAAAAAAGGATCTATTACATCTGTCCAGGCTGTCTATGTTCCTGCGGATGATCTTACGGATCCTGCCCCTGCAACAACCTTTTCCCATCTTGATGCGACGGTTGTTCTGAATCGGTCTATCGCTGAAGCTGGTATTTATCCCGCAGTTGACCCGCTCGACTCAACCTCCCGCATTCTTGATCCGATGGTCATTGGAGAGGAGCACTACAAAGTTGCTCGGGGTGTACAGAAAATATTGCAGAAATTCAAGGATCTTCAGGATATTATTGCTATCTTGGGAATGGATGAACTTTCTGAGGATGACAAGAGGATTGTGTCCAGGGCACGCAGAATACAGCGTTTCCTGTCCCAGCCATTTTTTGTTGCTGAAGTATTCACCGGAAGCCCGGGGAAATATGTTTCCCGCGCTGACACCGTTAAAGGGTTTAAGGAAATCATCGAAGGAAAGTATGATGATCTCCCTGAACAAGCTTTCTATATGGTTGGTACCATCGAAGAGGCCATTGAAAAAGCAGAAAAACTAAAAGCAAAGGCGTGATATGTCATTTCAGTTGACTCTTGTCACTCAAGAAAAGTCTCTCTTGACCGAGGTTGTGGATTTTGTTCAGGCTAAGGGTGTGGAGGGGGAGTTCGGAGTTCTTACCGGTCATACTCCTTTTCTGACTTTGCTTGATGTTGGTGAGTTTATTGTCAAAAAAGGTGAATCCACATACGCTTATTTCGTAGCGGGGGGGATCGTTGAGGTTCTCCCTCATCAGGTAACAGTCCTTGCTGATATCGTTGAACGTGCGGACGAGATTGATGCCGGTCGGGCTGAAAAAGCAAGAAACAATGCTGAGAAAGCTTTGAAAGAACCATTGGCGGAAGATTCCAGGCTTCTCTATCTGCAGGCTTTTCGCAGGGCATCAGTCCGATTGCGTATCGTGGCAAGAAGGTCTGCTCCAGGAGGTAACATCAACACACCGCCTGGTACGGGGCCAAACTAGATTCTGTGATTTTATGAGATCCCTCAATTTATCGGGGGGATATGAAAGGGAGGCTGCTCACAGCCTCCCTTTTTTTTTGTCAGACAGGAGATCAAGGGGTTGAATGATAAAAGGGATTGGCCTCTTTTTCAATTTTTACTGTCGTAAAGGGGCCATGTCCGGAAAGGATAAGCATTTCTTCAGGGTATGATCCCAGAAGAGTTTTGATTGATTGAAGCTCGTCGTCAAAATCATCGGGGGTCCAGGGCTTTCCGGCAGAGCCGCAGAAAATTCCGTCTCCGACAAACAGGGCGTCATTGATTCTATAGGCAATAGATCCTTTGGTATGACCTGGCATTGGTGTAATTTCAAAACGGGTGATCCCGAATGCGCCCAACAAATCACGGGCATCCTCCGGAGGGAGAATAAAGGGAAGTTCCGCCATATGGCTTCTCATGAGTGAAAAATCAGCTTCATTGAGGTATACAGGGAGGTTGGGGGGCAGCTTTTCTATTCCACCCCCATGGTCTTCATGACCATGGGTCAGGAGAATGCCCTCTAACAGGATATTATTTTTCCTGATGTCGTCCAAAAGGATGCCTGTAACACTTCCTGTGTCGACCAGAAGGGATCTCCTTTTCTCCGAAGTTCCTTCCTGGAGAGGAAGGTGAACGATGTAACACCAAACATCCATGCCATGATAATTTTCTTTCACGGGATGAATCCAGTCGGGAAGTGCCGGATTCGGAGTCAGTTCCGGGTGAAAGTGTAGTATTGGCGGAATTTGGGGATCGAATCCGAGCACTGCTCCCAACTTATTCAGCTGGGACTGGTCCGGAGCCAGGTCTCCTGATTCAAAAGCTCTTAAATTTTCTGCAGGAATTGTTGTTTCGAGTTCCAGTGCCTTGAGGCTGATTTTTCTTCCGTATCGGAATTTTCTGAGGACATCGGAGAGTTGGTCTTCAAGAAGCATATTGATCATTGATTTTTTCCCTCCTCAAAAATATTGACGCCAATAAAATAGATCAGATAGGACCGTACCTGAGCTTCGAAGCGGTTGATCAGCTTCTGGTTTTTTGTGGTGAGTGCCTTGCGGTAAAAATAATCCGAAAGCGAATATGCCCCCATCGCTTCATAAACAACTCCAAAATCATCATACAACTTGTAGTTTGGAGTTTTTTTCTTCCGAAGAAGCTGTGAGTAATCGCTGTTTAGAAAAAAAAGAGCCAGTCGAGTTTTATGCTTGGAAAGGGCAAGAAAAGATTTTCTGGTTGCTCTGTCAAATGTATAGAACGGACGAACAGAGCGAAGCTTTACAGGAAAAATCAAATATGCGATATGTTGGGATATTTTCGCATAAAGCTTTAGATCTAATGTTTTTTGTGGCTCAAAGGATCTTGAAAGAAGGGAAAGCGGAAACCTGTGAGAATAGATATGGGTGGTGATTTTTTTGTCTAAAAGGACTTTGTATGGGAATGCCTGAAGAATCACCAGCCTGAAAGAGATTTGATCATCTCTTGTTCCCATTGGAACATGAAGCTCTTCACAATGATTTTGTATACAGGAACGTCCTCCTGTCTGATTTAATTCGTCAGTTACAAAATGTGAGAGAACATGTATTAAAATCAGGACGTTGGAATGGGATTCGTGAGAGAAAATGGGTGTGTCTTGTTGCAGGTTTTCGGGAAAAGTTCCGAGATGCGGTGCTGTAACAGTGACCTGGCCAAGTGAAGCCAGATTTCGTTTCAGGGTTGTTTGAAAAAGATGATCTGATGGTGAGTTGTCCGGATAAAGAAATAGACCAATGTTTTTAATGGCAGAAAATTTCAGGGGCGGAGAGATGGTATCATTCAGGCGAACCTGTTGTGGGCCACAAGATACGAGCAATGTCAGCATCAGGATAAGAGGAAGGGTATAAGACAGAGCGCTTATGCGATTTTTCTGGTTCAAGAACACCCCGGGCCAATGTAAAAGCAGAATAATATTTTATTGTTTAATATATTATGACTTTGGTTCAGGGAATTTTCAATGAAAAATGCAAAATCAGAAATGGCGATAAGCAGAAGATCGGAAGAAGGGGATCTGGTCAAACGGCTATTTATTATGTAGAATGTGCTTCTTGCCTTTTTCGGGGCGTGGCGCAGCCCGGTAGCGCACCTGCTTTGGGAGCAGGGAGTCGGAGGTTCAAATCCTCTCGCCCCGACCATCACAATTGGATAGTTTTTATAGTTGTGTGAGTACAACCATAAAATGGACCTTTGGCCACATTATGCCTGTTTTTATCATCGGAGAACTTGTGCCTGTTTTTCTGGGGCAATCCCAAGAATAGATTCATCCGATACTTTTTCCCACATTTGATTGATCGTTCCAATTCTCAAAGCTTGATCTTGCATGTCTGTAGTTCCATACATGGAAAAAAACTCATCCTCTCCGATCTGAAGAGAAAGTCTCCTGTAGAATTCCAGACAAAGATTCTCGGCATCTGTTCAGGACTCTCAGCCATCGCCACGGATATCCCCGAAATCGATTGAAACCGTTCATGCTCTTCGAAACGGAAATGGTGCTCCGAAGCGCTTCTCAAATTGTACCTCTGTTTGAGCTTGTCTTGCGTGTACCAGGGATCGTGTTCGACAACTTCCGACACGTTTTCGGAAAACTCTTTGGCGCCTTTGACATCGGATGAAAGGAAGCTTTCGATTGCCCGGACAAACTGGTGGATTCGATCTTCGCCGTAATAAACCTCATCCCTTGCTCCAATGCCGTGCCAGACCCGCAGTTCAACGTGTGTGCCGGAAGATCTCTTCAATCGCTACCAACGATCCAAATAGGCGCTGCTCCTGTCGATGATGGAGATAGTGGTGCAGTGCGTCTCGACCCGGAATGTCGCCAACATCTCCGATTATGTTTCCCGGTCAATTCGTTTTTGAAATTGTTCAGGGTATCGCTCTCCCTCAGCTTTAAGATGAGATGCCGCGAGGTTGATTTTCTGCAGGTCTTCCTTTGCAAGCTGAATATCTAAAGCTCCAGCGTTTTCATTGAGTCGTTCAATTTTTGTTGTACCGGGGATCGGAACGATCCATGGTTTTTGTGCCAGAATCCATGCAAGGGCGATCTGTGCTGGTGATGCATTTTTTTCTTTCGCAACTTTTGTGAGGAGATCCACGAAGGCCTGGTTGACTTCGAGATTCTCTTTCTTGAAGCGGGGAACCATGCTTCGAAAGTCATTCTTTGAAAAGTTTGTGTCAGAGGGGATCTTCCCTGTTAAAAAACCCTTTCCGAGGGGGCTGAACGAAACAAACCCGATGCCAAGTTCTTCCATAAGAGGCAGGATCTGGTCTTCAGGCTCTCTCCACCAAAGTGAGTATTCGCTTTGAAGAGCAGCTACTGGCTGGACCTTGTGGGCTTTCCTGATATTTTTGATGCCAGCCTCGGATAGTCCAAAATGTTTGACCTTTCCTGCGAGGATCAAATCCTTGACAGTTCCTGCAACATCTTCAATGGGAACAGATGGATCAATTCGGTGTTGATAGAAAAGATCAATACGGTCTGTCCTGAGCCGTTTGAGTGATGCTTCGCAAACAGCTCGGATGTTTTCAGGGCGACTGTCTACTTCTCCGGGAGAGCCGTTTTTAAAACCGAATTTCGTTGCGATGACGAGACTGTTTCGGTGGGAAGAGACTGCTTCCCCGACGATTTCTTCATTCACATAGGGACCATAGGCTTCAGCGGTATCAAAGAATGTATAGCCTCTTTCAATGGCAGCATGGAGAACTTTGATTGCATCTTTTTTGTTAGGCCGGTCAGCATAGGCATAGCTGAGTCCCATGCAACCAAAGCCTATTGCTGAAACTTCCAGTCCTGATTTTCCAAGTTGGCGCTTTTCCATGTCATATCCTTTCTCAAAGTTTGGTCATATCGATAACGAAGCGATATCGAACATCGTTTTTCAGGACCCGATCATAGGCTTCATTGACCTGATCCGGTTTGATAACTTCGATTTCCGGAGTAATTCCATGTTCCGCACAGAAATCAAGCATCTCCTGTGTTTCCTTGATCGAACCGATGACTGAGCCAGCATAATTGCGACGCATCAGGATAAGTGGAAACGGGGAGATCGAAAGGGGTTTGTCGGGAGCTCCAACCGATACGAGAGTCGCATCAAGTTTCAAAAGGCTGAAGTATTCGTGCATGAGAAGGTCGGCAGACGATACGGTATTAATAATCAAATCAAATGAGTTCGCATGCTTCTGGAAAATCGACTTGTCGTGTGTGGGAAGAAAATGATGTGCTCCCATTTTGATGGCATCTTCCCGTTTTTTCTCTGAATGGCTGAGAACAAAAACCTCCGCTCCCATGGCGCGTGCGATTTTGACGCCCATGTGCCCAAGTCCTCCGAGGCCCATGATGCCAATCTTTTTCCCTGGTCCTGTCTTCCAGTGGTTGAGTGGAGAGTAAAGCGTAATGCCGGCACACAAAAGGGGAGCAGCCTTATCAAGAGGGATTTTTTTAGAAATCTTCATGACATAGTCTTCGTTGACCACAATGACGTTGGAATAACCTCCCTGCGTCCTGGTTTTGCGGTCACGTTCCACGTCGTTGTAGGTTTGTGTATGACCTTGGAGACAGTACTGGTCCAGAGCAGCCTTGCAATGTTCACATTCACGACAGGAGTCGACAAAGCATCCAACACCGACATGATCTCCAATCGTGTATTTTGAAACACCAGGTCCCACCCTGGTTACGATCCCGGCAATCTCATGGCCAGGAACCATCGGGTAGCTTGAATGCCCCCATTCATTTCTGGCCTGATGAATATCGGAGTGGCAAATTCCACAGAATTTAATGTCGATGACAACATCGTTTGCCATCGGCTCACGACGTTCAAAGGTGTAGGGTACGAGTGGTGTTGATGATGAGTGAGCAGCAATGCCCTTAGCTGGAATCATTTAGTCCTCCTCCACCTCTTTGGTTTTTTGATCGTTTAGTGAAAGATCAGGACTTAATATATCTCCAGGGGCCTATTGCCTGGTAGAATGATTCTATTTTTTTATTGCCTATTTTTGTTTTTCCTGTGAATAAAATTTTTTTGGCGTGTAACTCCGGATTGATGGATCGGGAGACATAAATGAAAAAAATCAATGTTAATTATGATCTTATTGAAAATCGTATGAATTTTTATCTCAGTTTTCTGGGAAGGGGTATTGCCCAATTAGCTGGTTCTGATGGGAGAGTTGAAACAGAAATTCCGGGATTGAGCCTTTTTCGGAGAGAAAAAGTAACGTCACCTGATGTTGGTATGTATGAGCCAAGCATTTGTATCCTGGCTCAAGGCGCAAAGAGGGTTCTTCTTGGAGAGAACGCTTTTGATTATAACTCTCGACACTTTTTGATTACATCCCTTGATCTGCCAACTTTTGTCCAGGTTATTGAGGCAACTAGGGAGGAGCCATGTCTGGGGCTTGTGTTAAGACTCGACAGAAATGAAATATCCCGTCTGATGGCTGATGGAATGCTTCCACCTCCGGATTCCGGACATGCAAGTTGTGGAATGGGTGTCGGAGAGGTCACGCTGCCCCTCATCACTTCTTTTGTCCGGTTGATGGACCTGCTGCTTGAACCAAAGGATATCCCGTTTCTTGCTCCAATGATCCAGCGGGAAATCTACTACCATCTTCTTGTGGGAGATCAGGGTGGAAGACTGAGACAGATGGCCTCGGCTGATTGTCAGAGCCGTCAGATCGCCTTGGTTGTTGAATGGTTGAAAAATAATTTCAGATCTCCTGTGAAAATTGATGATCTGGCCGTCCAGGCTGGTATGAGTTTATCAACTTTTTATCAACATTTTCGGGTCATGACTGCCATGAGCCCGTTGCAATACCAAAAAAAACTTCGATTGAATGAAGCCAGGCGCCTGATGCTTTCTGAGCATCTTGATGCGGCAACTGCCGCTCTTTACGTTGGTTATGAGAGCCCATCTCAATTCAGCCGGGAATACAGCCGCTTGTTTGGCAATCCACCCTTAAAAGATATCAAGTACTTACGGGAAATAAGTAGCGTTGAACTATGACCAGGGTTGGGTGCTGGTCTTTCAAAGGGGTTGGGAAGAGGTTCTCCTGTTTTCCATGAGGACTTCCTCGGGAATATCTCCTGGTATCCGGTTGTCATCCGGAAATGCAAGAGCTTTTTTATAAAAAAGGAGAGAGCTTTTGAAGCAGATCCTTCTTGTTGAGGATGATCCCATGATCGGCCAGACTCTTGTCCTCAGCCTTCCATACAGGGGCTATGACCTTAAAGTCGCCGAAAGCGCTGCAAGGGCTTCTGCCCTGTTTGATAATATGATCTTCGACCTTATTCTTCTTGATGTTCAGCTACCGGATGGTTCAGGATTCGATCTGTGCAGGATTATTCGCGATAAAGACCGTCTGATCCCCATCCTGATGCTCAGCGCTCGAACGGATGAGCCTTCTGTGGTCAAGGGGTTGTCTCTTGGTGCGGATGATTATATCCGGAAACCTTTTGGTCTTGGTGAACTGACCGCCAGAATGGACCGTCTCGTCGGGCGAAAACTTCTTCATGAAAATATCCTGTCTTACCGAATGATCACCATTGACCAGAGCGGCAGGACTGTTCATGTTGACGGCCAGCTCATTCACCTTGGAAAAAGGGAATATGTGATTCTTTCCTTTCTTGTGAAAAGAGGCGGGGAGGTTGTGACCAGAGAAGAAATTCTTGACGCGCTCTCGGATGATGCCGAGATGTTCGACCGGACAATTGATTCCCATCTTTCCCACCTCAGGAAAAAAATCCGGGAGATTGCGGGAAATCGGATCAGGATCCAGCCGATCTATGGTGTGGGATATCGGCTCGAAGCCGGAGATGAGCCTTTGTGAACAAGAATCTTCTCGCCAAGCTTTTTTTGGTCAGTCTGGCCGTTTCATTTATCCTTGATGCGATTATTGTTGGCAGCATCCGGATGCTGAACGAGTCGGGAGAAGGTCCTATCCGCAATCCTGCAATCAAGTTCATGGCCCGTGTCATTGAAAAAGGGGGATCTTACCAGGAGACACTTCAAGGCTTTGAAGAAATGCGCACCCGGCTTGGACTCAGGGTTCTTCCAGTATGGATCGTGGACGATTCCGGAAAAATCATTGCCCGGACTTCCTCCGGATCTCTTCCCGTGCCATGGAATGCTTTGCCAAAGCCAAGGATCATTCATGGAATAGCGGCACACTACCGTTCATTCCAGTTGGCGCCCGACATGATGATCCTTCGACTGGATGAATCTCGTCCGACCTACCTTCTGGTCAGGATTCCACGATCCGGAGCAATCACCAGGGGATTTTTGGGATGGACCCTTTTTCTCTTTGCCACGATGGCAGCATCTGCCTTTGCGGGTCTTCTGATTACTTTTGTCTACCTTCGTCAAAAATCGATGGAAGCCAAGGAGCTTCTGGGCAGGCTTGAAAGGGGGGATCTGAAGGCACGATTCCCGATTTCAAGACTTGATGAGCTTGGAAGTCTCATGACCGACTTTAATCGGATGGCCAAGGCGATCGAGGATCTCGTTTCTCGTGTGGAAGAGACCGATCGATCAAGACAGGAGCTTCTTCATGAGCTGGGTCATGATCTGAGGACGCCCATGACCAGCCTGAAGGCAGCTGTTGACACGATTGCCGCTTACGGGGACAGGATGTCTCCCGAACACCGCGATCGATTTCTTCGAATTATCAGAAGCGAAAGCGAGTACTTTCTCAGGATGATCGATGACCTTTTCTTTATTGCCGAAGTGGGTGATCCAAAATATCGAAAAACATCGGAAAAAGTTGATTTTTTACCTCTTCTGGAGTCAGAGATCCGGATGGCGGAAGAGTCCGGGACCTCTGAGAAACATCCTGTGCATTTTTTCCTCGACAGTCCGGAAAAACCTGTTATCATTTCAGGTGACCCCGTTCTTTTAAAGCGTATGATGAGAAATGCTCTTCAGAACGCCCGTCGTTATGCCACATCAAGGGTTGATGTGGGCGTTAACCTTTTAAAGGAAAATAACGGCAGTTGGGTGGTCCGTATCCTGGTTGCGGATGATGGTTCGGGTATCTCCATGGAGGATGCGGTTCTTTTTGGGAAAAGGCGGCCCCGGAAGCTCTCCTGCGAGACAGATCTCTCTGACTCTGAAATTTCGCTGGGTCTTGGTTCGGTGATCATGTCGGCGATAGCATCGGTTCACGAGGGTCGTATTGCCATCCGGAACAGGCATCTGGCTGATTCCTCACTCCACGGAACGGAACTTCAGATCGAGATTCCCGCACAGTGATTCACTCCATCATTCTTCAACAATTATGGGTCATACTGTGTTCCGTCATGGTGGTCTTGTTGTATCAGCCACCGCAATGGTCCAATCACAAGGAGGTTTGAATGCTGCCAGGTAAGATGTCGAAAGTTGTTGTCATGGCAATGGCTATCTTTCTTTTTGGATTTTCCGGAACGCCCAAGGCGGAGGCGGGGATGATGCATCATTGTCACGGTCATATGCACATGATCATGCATGGTGCCCCGATTCCCTTCTATCTCATGAACCAGGACAAACTGGGGCTTTCCAAGGATCAGGTCCGAAAACTGATCCATCTCAGGATGGGATTCCGGAAGGTTGCAATCATGGAAAAGGCTCGCATCAAGGTTATCCATGAAGACGTCAAGTCCGAGATGATGAAGAAAAACATCGACACCTCTGATGTCAAGAAAGATATCAACCGCATTGTTGACCACAAGAAGAAGATCATGGACAGCTACGTTGAGATGGTCGCAAACGCCCACAAGGTCCTGACGCCGGAGCAGTTTGAAAAGGTCAGGAAGCTTTGGAGGGAGATGATGATGATGCACCATGGAATGATGATGCACCATGAAATGATGGATCATCACAAGATGTAGTCGCCTGTCTGTTTCCTGTCTGTTGCCCGGGGGCTTTGTTGGTTCCCGGGTTTTTTTGTTTTCTGGTAGTGGCAAATATTGTTGCAATGATTCAAGTAGTATTGTATTATTCCCCCATGGACAAAAAGCTGGCTACACAGATTTTTGAATCACTTTCCTCCGGTATAAGGCTTGATATCTATCGTCTACTGGTGAAAGAAGGCAAAGCTGGGGTTGTGTCGGGCCGGATTGCACAGATTCTTGATCTTCCTGCGAACAATGTCTCTTTCCATTTAAAGGCCATGACCCAGGCAGGTCTCCTGACGGTGGTGCAGGAGGGGCGGTTTCAGCGTTATCGTGCCAATATTCCGGTAATGCTTGATCTGGTCTCTTACCTGACGGAGGAGTGTTGTTTGGGAAATCCGGATGAATGCATCTCTTTCCGTGAGGAATCGTCGGGCACTCCCTCATGTCTTCCTCCGCTGCCGGCCGGAAGCCAGTCAAAAAAGGATTTCTCTTGAAGATCCTCTTCCTCTGCACGGGAAACTCCTGCCGTTCGATTTTGGCGGAAGCAACTTTCAATGCGCTGTTTCCTGCGACCATTCGGGCAATGAGTGCCGGAAGCCGCCCCGCAGGCTTTGTTCACCCTAAAAGCATCGCTCTTCTGAAAAGGGAGTCGATTCCTGTTGAGGGCTTATTCAGTAAATCCTGGGATGACATTTCCGAAGTTCCGGATGTTGTTATCAGTGTCTGTGATGATGCTGCCGGTGAGTCCTGTCCCCTTTATCTGAAACCAGGCCTCCGCTCCCACTGGGGCGTTTTTGATCCGGCAAAGACGGTGGGGGAAGAAAGAGATGTTGATGCTGCATTTGAAAAGGTGTACCGGATTTTGCGCTTCCGGATCGAGGCGCTTCTTGCTTTTTTCCATTCGGGGCAGATGGATACACCTTTTCTACTGAAAAAAGAGCTTGACCGCATTGGCATCCTGACGCCCTGATCAGGGTGCCCTCGAGGGGGGCATGTGGTCTTTTCGTGTTTTATAATTCAATATTAATTGGAGGATTGAAATGAAAAAGATTGAAGTCTATGATCCCGCACTTTGTTGTTCAACCGGTGTCTGCGGACCTGATGTAGACACCGCTCTTGTCGGGTTTGCCGCCGATGTCGACAGTCTGAAGAAGAGCGGTGGCGATATTGTCCGTCTGAACCTTGCCCAGGATCCTTCGGCATTTGCTGAAAACCCACTGGTCAAGGGGCTTCTTGCCCGCTCCGGTCAAAGCGCCCTTCCGGTTATTTTGGTCGACGGCGAGATCGCCCTTGTCGGAAGATATCCGACCCGGTCCGAACTTTTTTCGTACGCCGGAGTGTCTGGAACAGGTGAAGGCGAAAGCAAAAAAATTTCCACAAAAGGTTGTTGTGACGACAGCGGGTGCTGTTGACGGATAGAACCCCCTGAATTTATTCATGGGGAGATTCAGGAAGGATTCCAAAAAGGAGAGAAAGATCATGATGAACTTTCTGACTGGTTCCCCTCAAGTTTTTTTCTTCACGGGAAAAGGGGGTGTCGGCAAGACCTCGCTTTCTTGCGCCGCATCCGTTTATCTGGCTGGTCTTGGAAAAAAGGTTCTCCTTGTCAGTACTGATCCGGCATCCAATATCGGGCAAGTTTTCGGGCAGACAATCGGGAACCGGATTATGCCGATCGACGGGGTTGATGGGCTTTTTGCTCTTGAAATTGATCCGGTTGATGCTGCGAGAAAAGTCCGGGAACGTGTTGTGGGGCCGGTCAGGGGGGTCTTGCCGGATGATGTCGTTCGCGGGATCGAGGAGCAGTTGTCCGGTGCCTGTATGGTGGAAATTGCCGCTTTCGGAGAATTTACGGAACTTCTGACCGATGGAAAGATCCTCTCCGAGTATGATCATGTTTTATTCGATACTGCACCGACAGGACATACGATCCGACTGCTGAGTCTGCCAGGAGCCTGGAGCAATTTTATCAGAGACAACCCTCAGGGAGCTTCCTGTCTTGGACCTCTCTCCGGACTTGAGGAACAGAAAGAGCAGTACGGGGAGACTGTAAAAATTCTTGCCGATCCGGATAAAACCCGGCTCGTTCTTGTTGCCAGGGGGCAGAAATCCTCTCTTCTGGAGGTCCTGAGAACGGCAACAGAGCTCGGGACGGCCGGATTGTCCAGCGAATATCTTGTTATCAACGGGCTATTGCCGGAGTCGGAGGTCAAAGACGATCCGTTGGCTTCGGCCGTTTACCAGTCGGAGCTCAGGACCCTGGAAGAAATGGAGCCTTCTCTTTCAGGATTCAAGGTGGACCGGTTGCCTCTTAAGGGATACAACATCGTGGGAATCGACCGATTGAGGGCACTTTTCTCTCCGGAGGACGAGCCTGTCGAATGGTCTCCGGCCATTTCTTCCCGGGAGGAGCAGTTGTCTCCTTCTGCCTCGGGACTTGATCTTGCGGCATTGATCGATGCCCTTTCAGATGATGGTCGCGGGCTTGTCATGATGGTCGGAAAAGGCGGTGTGGGGAAAACAACCATGGCGGCATCGATCGCCCTGGGGCTTTCCGAAAAAGGGTTCCCGGTCCATTTGACCACGACCGATCCTGCCGCACACCTTTTGAGAACATTGCCGGATGCTCCTTCTGGGCTCACGATCAGCAGGATTGACCCCGAATCGGAGACCAGAAAATACAGGCAGTTGGTGATGGACGAAAAGGGAAAAGGGCTCGACAGAGAAGGTCTGTTGATGCTGGAAGAGGATCTTCGGTCGCCCTGTACGGAGGAGATTGCGGTATTTCAGGCCTTTTCCAGGGTGATTGAGGAGTCCGATACAAAATTTGTTGTGGTGGACACAGCTCCCACCGGTCATACGCTTTTATTGCTCGATGCGACAGGGGCCTATCATCGGGAAGTTCTCCGCTACAGCAAGGGTGAATCCCAAAAAACGACTCCAATGGCCCGGCTTCAGGATCCGGAAAAGACAAAGATCATTGTTGTCAGTCTTCTTGAGACCACGCCTGTTCTTGAAGCCTTGTCCCTTGAGGCGGATCTGATTCGGGCTGGAATTGAGCCATGGGGCTGGATTTTCAATAACAGTCTTTGTGCAAGCAAAACTCAGTCGCCTTTGTTAAGAAAACGGGCCTTGTCCGAGCAGTTTTTGTGGGATGAGACTCGAAAAAAGATCCGGAAACCCGTCGCTCTGGTAGGAATGCAAGAGTCTGAGCCTCTTGGAAAACTGAAGCTTCTTGATCTGGCTGGAGAGAAAGGTGCTTTTTCCGGGAGTTAATCGCCTTGAAGTCTCGGGATTAGCCCTGGATGCATCCGTGAGAATAGCCTTCCGGAAGGTTGAGCCAGGGCCCGTGGCCGGATAGTCCTTGGGGTCCTGGGTGATGTGGGTCGAGTGTTTGTCCCGTAGGATCCGGAGTCAGGAGGACTATCGCTCCGACCTCCCAGGAGTTTGTGTCCTCCCCTGCGCCTTTTCTTCATCATCATTCCCGTCAGGCACCCGAAGGCGGCTCCTTCAATTCCAAAAATGACCAAAGCACCATTTTACTTCTGCGAACCTAGTCTTTTTTCCTGGAATTCCTCAAAAAATATTTTGAGTTTGGCGCGTTTTGTGATTTGTTTCCATCGGGAAGAGAGCACGTTGCTCCGACAGGGGACTGACCTCCTCAGTTCTATGAGTCTCCGTTTTTAGTGGAAAGAGCGGAACGTTTTTCCGGATCTGGAGCGGGCTCGGGGTCTCTTCCCATTTGGGTTTTGCTTTCGAACTGGAAACACATGCGGATGGCTCCGACGGTAGTCACCATATAGGGCGTCAGATAGTTCAGGAGGATCTTCACAGGAGACATTGGTTTGTGTTTTAAAAGATTGGGAAACTGGTTGATCAGATTCAGGATGGTCCCTACAATCATCGCTGTGATGATTGCTGTGTGGACGACATTTTTCCTGGTTCCATAATAAAGGCTCTTCTGGAGCCGATTTTTTCTCGCCACTCCGCTTCCCCCAAAAATGTTTCATCGTGGTCCCTGAATGCGGACGGATTTCTTTTTCTTGTCCGACCTCTGTAGCATATCGACAATGTATTAGAATAATCCTGCCAGAAGGTTTCTTGTAAGGGTCCATCCGCATGAAGTCCTGCATGGAGCAGGCTGTGCGCCAAGAAAGGAAGTGTAAAGATGAAGACATACGAATTGACCGGAAAGGGTCTCGAACATCTCACGCTTGTATCGAGAGAGAAGCCGATCCCCAAAAAGGGAGAGGTGCTGATCCGGATAAGGGCCGCATCCCTGAACTACCGGGATCTGATGATTGCAAAGGGGGTCTATCGAAGGGAGGTCTGTTATCCCCTGATACCATTGTCTGACGGTTCAGGAGAAGTGGAGGCCGTTGGGGAAGGCGTCTCCGACTGCAAGGCCGGAGATCGGGTGATGGGTTCTTTCTTCCCTTTTTTTTACGATGGCCTGGTGGGACCGGAGACAGACCGCAGGGCGCTTGGGGGTGATCTGGACGGTGTTTTGTCAGAATATATCGTATTAAGCTCAGAATCGGTGGTTAAAATACCCGCTGGATGGAGTTTTGAAGAGGCTTCCACCCTTCCTTGCGCAGCTTTGACCGCCTGGAATGCCCTGTATGGTGCGGTTCCCCTGCTTCCGGGGCAGACTGTCCTGGTTTTGGGAACGGGTGGCGTTTCAATGTACGCCACCCTCTTTGCCCGGATGGGAGGAGCACGGGTCATTGCGACATCGCGCTCTTCCGGAAAGCTTTTGAAGATGAAAAATTTTGGAGCCGAAGAGATCATCGATACTTCACGGTCGCCGGACTGGGACGCGAGTGTTCATGAAATAACGAGCGGTCGTGGTGTTGATCATGTGGTGGATGTTCTGGGAGGGGAGTCCTTCAATCGATCTCTCAGGGCTGTTCGGGCAGGTGGTCAGGTCAGTGTCATCGGTGTCCTTTCCGGTACTTCGGGGTTAGTGGATACGGCCCTGATTCTTGGAAAGGCCATTGGGGTTCGTGGAATTTATGTCGGCAACCGGCGTCAGCTTGAAGAAATGGCCCGTGCTTTGGGAAACGGGAGCCATCGTCCTGCAATTGATGCTGTCTTTCCTTTTTCCGAGGTCAGGAATGCCTTCACCGCTCTTGACAAGGGTGATCATTTCGGAAAGATCGTGGTTCGTCTATAGACTGTTTTTCGTTCTGTATCTCGAATGCGGGGGATGTTCCGGCTCCCTGATTTTGAAAGGGACAAGATGGCCACTTTTTCGGGAGTATGGTTTTTTTCCGGATTGTTTCTGGGTGCCTTGGTGATTTTTGTGTTCACCAGGATCCGGGAGCGATCCTTCAAAGAAGAAAAACTGACTCTCACACTGAGACTTGAGGAAGAAAAGAGGAAATCTGCCGAGACTGAAGAGCGTTTGCTCGTCATGACCCGGGACTGCGAGACCATCCGGGATGAACGGGAAAAGCTGTCGAGGGAGAACGTTGGTCTGAAAACGAGAATTGCCCTTGAGAAGACGCATGTGGAGGAAAAACTTGCTCTTCTTGAAGATGCAAAGGAGTCTATGGCGCTGAAGTTCCAGAACCTTGCGAATCAGATTCTGGAGGAGAAAACAGCCCGGTTTACAGAGATGAACCAGGTTCAGCTTTCTTCGCTCTTGACACCGCTGGGTGAAAAGCTGAAAGAGTTTGGCGACAGGGTGCAGCAATCCTCGGAGAAAGAGTCCGAACAGCGGACGATATTAAAGTCCGAAATTTTAAAGCTGATGGATCTGAATGCAACAATGACCCGTGAGACGTCAAATCTTGCCCAGGCACTTAAGGGAGATGCCCGGTCCCAGGGAGCCTGGGGTGAGATGATCCTTGAACGGACGCTTGAAATGTCGGGGCTGAGGGAGGGCAGGGAATTTCGGGTCCAGGCCAGCTTTACCGATGAGGAAGGGGCAAGGCTCAGGCCGGATATCATCATAGACCTTCCTGAAGGTCGCCATCTGGTTGTCGACAGCAAGGTTTCCCTCACGGCCTACGAGAGATCCCTGTCCGAGACATCTCCTGAGGAGAAAAGGCGTCAGGGTCTTCTTCACGTGCAGTCAGTCAGAAGCCACTTGAACGATCTGTCGAGAAAAGACTACCGGAGTATTCACCACTTGTTTTCCCTCGACTTCGTCCTGATGTTTATTCCGATAGAGTCGGCTTATGCCCTTGCTGTGGAGACAGATCCGGAGCTTATAGGGGATGCTCTGGCCAAAAATGTGCTGATTGTCTATCCTGGCACACTTCTGATGGCTCTTCGCACGATTGCTCATGTCTGGAGATATGAGAATCAGAACAGGAATGCCCTTGAGATTGCCCGTCAGGCGGGAGCACTTTATGACAAGTTTGTTGGTTTTGTTGCAGATCTCGAGGAGATCGGGGAAAAGCTTGATAAAGCCAGAAAAGCTTATGAAAAAGCCTATGGAAAACTGTCTATGGGAAAAGGAAATCTGGTGCGTTCATCCGAGCGTCTCCGCGAATTGGGCGTCAAAACGGGTAAAGTCCTTTCCGGACAGCTTCTTGATGAAGCCAATCAGTCGGAGGAGCAACCGACTGTTCCGGGTGATGCTTCCCTGGAACGATAGCCGGCTGGCCTTAAAAAAGCAGTAAAGAACAACCGGTATAGGAACCATATTGTGAGATCCAGCCTATGATTTCAACCCATGTCCTTTTTTTTACAGCCACCATTTTTCTGATCGTTGCTCTTGTCTTGTCCCGGCTGGCAGAGGAATTCAGGCTCCCTGACATTCTTTTTTTTCTGGGACTTGGTGTGGCTCTTGGACCATCCGGATTCGGATTTTTACCCTCCGACGGTGGTGACTGGACTCCTATTGTTTTGTCGATAGGGGCATCGTTCATTCTGTTTGATGCCGGGCTTGATACCTCGTTTGAGACTCTTCGCAAGTACCGGCGCACCATCGGAATCTTGGCGACATTAGGGGTGATTCTTTCGGCTTCTCTCACAATGCTGCTGGCGAAATATCTCCTGCATTTTTCCTGGTCGGAAGGAGCCCTTCTGGGCGCTATTCTGGCTTCAACCGATCCAACGGCTATTGTGCCGATTCTGCGATCGCTTCCCGTTCCAAAGACGCTGCGGGATATTCTGATGACGGAGGCCGCCCTTACTGATGTAACAGGTGCCCTTTTGACTTTTTCCATCGCGGAGTTTGCCCTGTCTCACGAGACGACCACGACATGGATCCGCGACGGACTTGTCTCTGTCGCTCTTATCATTCCGGGTATTCTCGCCGGAGTTCTGCTGGGGGCTCTCTCCGTTGTGCTGATTGCTCATACCCGGTACGACTATCTTTCGAAAAATGCGCAGATTGTCGGCCTTGCCGCCGTTGGGGGGAGTTATCTTCTGAGCGAGAATTTCCATGCTTCGGGATTCCTGGCCGTGTATGTTCTGGGGGTTGTTCTGGGAAATCCCAGGGCTTTTGATCTGGGAATCCGTCCGGGCTCCCTGCCGGGCATTTCCCGTATCCGCGAAGGTGCCGGAGTGACAGCCTTCCTGGCCAGGGTGGCAATCTTTACCATTCTTGGGGCACACATGAAGTTCCAGTCGTTTGGTTTGTCTCCATGGATTCTTGTTTTGTTTGTTGCTGGATTTATCTTTCTTGTGCGCCCGGCGACGATCTTTCTGTTGATCCCATCTGCCAGTGGATCAGGTTTGTCGAAGCAAGAGCTTGTTTTCATGGCGGCCACGCGCGAAACGGGGATCATGTCGGCGACCTTGGCCTCTCTTTTTGAGTCACGTCTTTCTGAATCTGTTCATGGGGCCGTTTTCTGGACGATTGTCGGGACGATCGCAGTGGGAGGAGGTATCAAGCCTTTTCTGGTCAAAAAGCTGAATTTTTCCCATGGGAGGAAGGAAGAAATTCTTTAAGTGGGTTGCAACTCCATTTTTGAGCTTCCGACCGTGCACTGGGGGACAATTTTTTGATTTTCTTGACAGACAATAGGAGGGAGGGGTATTTTTGTCTACCACTCCCAGACAGAAGGATTTGCGAATGCATACGATTCACGACAAGAAGAGCTTGATCAACCGCGTACGGAGAATCCAGGGGCAGCTCTCAGGAATCGAGAAGCTTCTGGAAACAGGCCGTGACGAGGATTATTCAGTCATTCTCCAGACAGTGGCCTCCTCCCGCGGCGCACTGAATGGGCTGATGTCCGAATTGATCGAGGGTCATCTCCGGGAACATGTTCTTGTCAGCCCTGATGGCTCCCTTGCTGATCGTGAGCGGGCGCTTGAATCGGTCCTTGGCGTCCTGAAGACCTACCTCAAATAGTTTTTTCCTCCTGGATATGTCCAAAGGTCTTCTTTTTCTGTTATCCTGAACTCCTGTCTGCGCCTTCCCCTTCTTAGGCCACAGGCCAAGATGGGATCAAGAGACATTTTCTGTTTGTCCCTTAGCCTGCTGTTGCAATTTTCATATGGCAGCCCTGTCGTTAACCGAGTCATTCTTTCAGGAGGTATTGAGACAGCGACAGTCTCACTTCGATTATTATAGGAGGATCCGATGCATTCTTCCCGTTATCTCCGGGCCCGCCTGCTGGCTATGGCTACTCTTGTTTCATTCACGTTGACATCATGTTCCTCTTTTTATACCGCAAAGCCTGTTCCATTATCCCCGCCAGCACAGCTGGCGATTCATTCAACCGTTCCTCAAACCAATATTTTGGTCGGAATCCGTCCTTATAATACGCCCCACATGATCCATGTGCTCTTCGACCATAACGGTCTTTGGAGAATGCATATTTTGCCGCTCCAAATCGCATTTATGTCGACAGACCTTCGTCCCACGACATTTTTGATCAATTCCTCCTATATTGTTGTCGACGGACATTATTATCCGGCCATCGTTCCCAACGAGGCATTTGATATTTCCTGGCAGGCGAAACATCCCTATATTCTTGTAAGCCAAACGTTCTATTATACCGCGTTGATCCTTTTTACAATTATGACGCTGGGTCTGGGATCGATGATCTGGGTTTTGCCAACGCCTTTTGGTGAGCCTGCGCCACAGAATGACCCGTTTGGCCGGGATTTGACCTACAAAGCGTTTGACAAGAACGTAACGCTTCAGAGTGGGGCTCTTCGTGGCGGGTTTCTGTTTTTTTCGCTTCCCGAAAAGAATATGAATTTGAAGAATGCTCAGCTGGTTCTGCATTTCTCACAGAAATCCCCTGCGCCGATCGAAAGGACGCTGATTATTCCATTGAAACCGGGTCTGAACCTCGACAATAATCTTTTAAAACAGATTTTCCATGGATTCTTTTAGCAGAAGGATTCCAGAACCGGAGTCTCCCTGGGGAGATTCCGGTTTTTTATTGATGAGTCAGATGGGTCATGATGTGGGGGATAGGGCTGTTTTCCGATTCACCCAATGAATAATTCGGGATCCGTGAGAGTGTTCTCGCGATCTTAACCGGGTGTTTCAATCAGGGTTGGGTGCGATCAGTTCGATCTCATAGCCTTCCGGAGCATCGATAAAGAAGAAGGTTGTATTTCTGCCCCGGGTGGGTCCGTCTGTAATGGGAACTCCGAGCTTCTTTAGCCGGGAAAGTGTTGTTTCAAGGTCTTCGACAGAAAAGGCCAGATGAACAAGGTCAGGAGGCACGACAACATCGCCGGATCCGGGGAACTCGGCGATTTCGATTTCTTCCTCCGACCCGGGCACCTTCAGATAGGCTATTTTTGATCCCCGGGGAGAGGTGTGATTTGAAGCGAGTGTCAGCCCCAGGATGTCTGTATAGAACCGGATAGTTCTCTCGAGATCAGAGACTCTGAATCGGGTATGGAGAAGTTTTGTAACGAGTGGTTTTTCCAAGAGATCCCTCCTTGCTTAATCCTCGAGTGTCGAGGTGTCTCCTTCCGGAAGCCCAAGTTCCCTGGCTTTCAAAACACGCCGCATGATCTTTCCTGAGCGTGTTCGTGGCAACCATTCAGTGATTTCTATTTCATCAGGCATGGCGATAGCTCCGAGCTCCTCTCTGACATGCTGTCGGATCTTGAGCTCGAGATCCGGGGTCCGTTCGGCATCTTTTCTCAGGATCACGAAGGCCTTGATGACCTCTCCCTTGAGATCGTCCGGTTTTCCGATGACGGCAGCTTCGGAAACACTCGGATGGGAAACGAGCGCGGACTCGATTTCGGCGGTTCCAAGGCGGTGTCCTGCCACCTTGATGACATCATCGACCCGGCCAATCATGTGGAAGAGCCCGTTGGAATCACGTCTGGCGGAGTCACCCGAAAAATAAACTCCGGGGATCTCTTCCCAGTACTTTCTGTATCGTTCCGGATCCTTGTAGACGGTTCGGAACATGGAGGGCCATGGCTTCCGGATGATGACGAAGCCAGCTTCTCCGGGGCCAACGCTTTCCCCCTGGCGATTGACCACATCAGCGATGACTCCGGGAAAAGGTCGTGTCGCCGATCCAGGGACAAGAGGGACGCCCGGAAGGGGTGTGATCATATGCATTCCTGTTTCTGTCTGCCACCAGGTGTCCATGATCGGCAGTCGCCCACCGGTGACATCCCTGAACCAAAGCCATGCTTCCGGATTGATGGGCTCTCCCACCGATCCCAGAAGTCTCAGGGAGGAAAGATCGTACTTTTGGGGCCACTGCTTTCCCAGCCTCATCTGAAGCCTGATCGCTGTTGGAGTTGAGTAGAAAACGGTAACACGATACTTTTCCACAAGATGCCACCAGCGTCCCGGGTCCGGGTAGTCAGGTGAGCCTTCGGCGAGGAGAACGGTGGCTCCGTTCAGGAGAGGTCCGTATACGATGTAGCTGTGGCCGGTGATCCAGCCGGGGTCTGCAACGCAGAAGAAGACATCATCATGATGGAGATTGAAGACCCAGCGGGTGGTCAGAAATGTTCCCACCATGTAGCCCGGGTGGGTATGGACGATCCCCTTGGGTTTCCCGGTGGTTCCCGACGTGTAGAGGATGAAGAGTGGATCGTCGGTTGTGCAGTCGACGGCCTTGAAGAACCCCGAAGAGGCGTGCTTTTTCATCAGGAGATCCATGGGAATCTCGTCGTCTGCAAGGGCAAGATCCGGATTCTCCCGACTGATGACGATGGTTTTTAGAAGAGATGAAATGGCAGCCCTGGCTTCCCTGGCGGTGTCAAGGAGCGCAATGCGCTTTCCCCTCCGGTAGGCGCAGTCGGCGGTGATGAGAAGTCTCGGTTCCGAGTCTTCCATGCGGCTTTTCAATGCCCCGGCGGAAAATCCGGAAAAGACAACGGTGTGGACCAGTCCACTTCTGGCACATGCGATCATGGAAATAACCTGCTCCGGAGTGGGTGGAAGAAAAATCGTGACCCGATCTCCCTTCTGAAGACCCATTTCAGCAAAGCTGTGGCAGAGCCGGTTGACTTCGTCCATGATGCGTCCGTATGTATAGATCCTCTCATTGCCGTCATCGGAGATGGCGATGAGAGCGACTTTGTTGGCAAGACCTTCTTCGATATGCCGGTCGAGCATGTTGGTCGTGATGTTCAGAAGACTTCCGGGGAACCATCGGGCTTCATAGTTTTGCGGGTTCCATTCGAGAACCCGGTCCCATTTCCGTGTCCAGACGAAGTCTTCGGCGATTTTTCCCCAGAACCGTTCAGGATCATGGATCGATTCCTCATAAATTGACTGGTAATCCGGAACATGAAGTGTCTCAAGAAGGTCCGGGTCCGGAAGGTAGTGCAGGCTTTCCTGTTGATCTTTCATATTGTTGTCTGGTTTGTCCATCAGGTAATCCTCGTATTGGGGGAAGTTAAAATGTCGTCTGGCGCCGTATGTTTTTTCGCATAAAACATTCTATTACAGAATCCGTTTGGTGAACACCACAGATATTGTCCTGCACTCCTTGCCCCCGCACGAATCCCGTCCTAGAATGGACCTGTAGCTTGTTTGCGTTCAATGAATCTCTTGTCTGGAGGAAATGGCAATATGGAAAACGGAGTTCTGGAAGACATTGCTGGCACTGATGATCCTATGGTTATCGGTGGTATCTCATTTCGCTCCCGTCTTTGGGTCGGAACCGGAAAGTACAAGGATTTCGAGCAGACCAGGGAGGCGATTCTGGCTTCAGGAGCTGATGTTGTCACGGTGGCTGTGCGCCGGGTGAATATCCTGAAAAAAGATGAGCCCAATCTTCTGGACTATCTTCCGGTGGACAAGTTCAAGATCCTTCCGAACACCGCCGGATGCTATTCTGTCGAGGATGCGCTCCGATATGCAAGGCTTGCCCGGGCTGCAGGTATCTCGGATATGGTCAAGCTTGAAGTTCTGGGTGATCCAAAAACCCTTTTCCCGGACGTCATCGGCCTTCTTGAAGCGGCAAAGATTCTTGTGAAAGAAGGCTTCATTGTCTTCCCCTATACCAACGATGATCCCATCCTGGCAAAAAAACTTGAGGATGTCGGATGTGCCGCGGTCATGCCATTGGCTGCCCCGATCGGTTCTGGTCTCGGGATCAGGAATCCCTACAATCTGAGGATCATTCAGGAGACGGTATCGGTTCCGATCATCGTTGATGCAGGAGTCGGAACGGCTTCCGATGCCGCTGTCGCCATGGAGATGGGGGTCGCTGGCGTTCTGATGAATACAGCCATTGCAGAGGCCAAGGATCCGGTCCGGATGGCAAGAGCCATGCGGTATGGCGTTCTGGCCGGACGGGATGCTTTTCTGGCCGGTCGTATGGGCCGCAAGCTCTATGCAAATGCTTCAAGCCCTCTTGAGGGAATGCTGGAGATGCCTTCTCCCGGAGCCCGCTCCTGATCCCCCAGGAGGATGGGGCCCCCAGGGATGTGAGCAAAATTCTCCCTCTTTTGTTCGTGACGCCCGAGGACCTTCCCCCGAAGGTTATCGTTTCAAGGGCGCGGGAAGCCGTTTCCGGTGGTGTGAGTGCTGTTGTCGTGAGGCGAAAGACGGGTCCAGCCCGGGATTTTCTTGATCTTGGGTATCTTTTGAGAGATGGCCTTGGGGAGGACTTTCCGATCCTGGTGAATACCCGCCTGGATCTGGCCCTCTCCATCAATGCGATGGGCATTCACCTGCCAGAAGACCATGTTCCGATTGAGGCCATTCGTAAAAAGGCCCCCGCTCATTTTCTGGTGGGAGTTTCCTGTCACAGCCTTGAATCTGTCAGGAAGGCGGTGAGGGAAGGTGCGGACTATATTTTTTTTGGGCCGGTATATGAAACTCCATCGAAAGCGTCCTATGGGCCTCCACAGGGGCGGGAACTTCTGGGACAGATTGTGCGGGAAGCTGATATCCCTGTTATCGCCATCGGAGGGATCCATCGGGAGAATGTTGAAAATGTTCGCAAGACAGGAGCGTCCGGGGTGGCAATGATTGCGGAGATAGCCTATTCGGCCGATCCAAAAGCCAGAGCTTTTTCTCTCCGTGGGGGCTGGACCCGCGGGGCTCAGCCATGAAAAAATTCTTTGTGCTTTTTGCCCTGGCGGCCATCGTCTCCTTTCCGGGGGGGGCCAGGGCGTTTGATGGGGGCGGCTCTGATTTGCCCAGGGTTGTTCTGGGGGGGACCATTCTTCTTGGAGAAGGCTCCAAAAGCGATTGTCGCTCGGTTCTTTTTATGGGGCGCCAAGCCAGCTTTTCTTCTTACCCGGAGCGTTGGCCCGCGTCCTGGTCAGGGGGGCCGGAGCGCAGGAAGGTCGCATTGCTGGGTGTCGACTTTGCTGACCGTCCAGGGATCCATTCGCTGCGTTTCACGGGTTGTCCTGGTGTCTCATCGCGTTCCATCCTGGTGGTCGACCGACGATTTATGACCAGCCGCCTTCACGTTAAAAAATCTTTTGTTCACCCCCCAGAATCTTTCTTTGAGCGGATAAGGCGTGAAAGCCGGGAAATCCATAAGGGACTGGCCGAGCGCACTAAAATTGCGTTTCAAAAACCGTTTGTCATGCCGATAAATGGCCGTATAACACATGATTTCGGGGCTATCCGCATTTTAAACGGGACTCCGCTTTCAAGACACTCCGGGGAGGACATCGATGGTCCGGAAGGACTTCCGGTCAAGGCCTCGAATTCGGGTCGGGTGGTTATTTCCGGCCGGTTTTATTATGACGGCAATATGGTCATTATTGATCACGGTGGTGGCCTTTTTACAGAATATTTGCATCTTTCGAAGATCCGTGTGAAAGCGGGGCAAAGGGTTTTTCAAGGTCAGGTTGTTGGAAATATTGGACATACCGGGCGTGTCACCGGTCCGGTTTTGCACTATGGGGCCGTATTGGGAAGCGCT
Source organism: Nitrospirota bacterium (assembly GCA_021844645.1). The sequence goes on along the minus strand of JAKBTA010000010.1, from coordinate 4,071 downwards.
CATGTCAACCCGCTTCTGCTGTCAAAGTTCCCTTCGGCGGTTCTGGATATTCCGTGAGCTTGCCGGTGGTCTGGGCTATTGGAGGAATTGATCCCTCGGGAGGTGCGGGAATCTACCAGGACCTGAAGGTCATGTCGTGGTCAGGAGTCCATCCGATGGGTCTTCCTGCGGCTCTTACGGCGCAGAACATCGATCATGTCAATGGAGTGATGGCTGTCGATCCGGATTTTTTCACCAGAATGGCCAGGACCCTTTATGAGAAGCACCCTCCGGTTGCCGTGAAGGTGGGTCTTCTTCCTGTGGCGATTTCAAAAGCTGTTATCGGAGTCTTGAAGGGTCTTCCTGAAGATGTTTTTTTGGCGGTTGATCCGATTTTCAGGTTCGGATCAGGAGATTCCTTTCTGGAGGAGGCCGCTTTCCGGGAGATGGCCCACCAGATTTTTCCCTTGGCGGATCTTGTTCTTCCCAATATTCCTGAGGCTGAGGTTCTCCTGGGGCATCCTCTCCTTCCGGGGGTGTCCGGTCTTGAGAAGGGTGCTCTTGAGCTTCGGGAGCTTTATGCTCCGGCTGCTGTCTACCTGAAAGGAGGGCATCGTCAGGAGCAGGTCAGGACTGATGTTTTTGTCGATGGCGAGGGAGCTTTTTTTCTTGATCGTCCGGAAGTTCCTGTTCCATTTCTTCATGGAGGAGGCTGTACACTGGCAAGCCTCCTTGTTTCGGAGATTGCCAGGAGTCCCCTGTCACCGCTCCGGAATCTCCTGTCTTCTCCGAGGGATATCTTTCAGCGTGCGCTTCTGTGGGAAGCGACCCGGCCGGGAAGCGGGAGAAGGACTTTTGAAGATTTCTTTTCGACTTCGAAGACAGCAGGCTGATTTTTTTGCCTTAAAATTTGGCCTGTCGTTTATCAGTACTCAAGGCAGAATACCCCCTCTTGGGCGTTCTTTGCCAAGAGGGGGATGAATGCCTCTTGACTCATTGTGTAATTTAGTTAAAAAATGCACAATATGAGAAAAACATTCAAGTATCGGTTGTATCCGACCCGCAAACAGGAAGCTCTTCTGAATCGACCATTGGAAGAGTGCCGCTGGCTCTACAACCATTTTCTGGAACATCGGAGAGATGCGTGGGACTGGTACGGTGCCGGTTTGTCCCTGTATACCCAGATCGGGACGCTCCCCTCCCTGAAAAAGATCCGTCCCGCTCTTGAGACGGTCTATTCCCAAACGCTTCAGAACGTGGCGGTTCGCATCGATCTGGCGTTCCAGGCGTTTTTTCGCCGGGTCAAAACCGGTGAAGACCCCGGCTATCCCCGGTTCAAGGGAAAGGGGCCGTACTCTTCCCTGACCTTTCCCCAGTGGAATAGCGGATGCGATCTGACGGGAAAGGGCCTCTCGAAGATCGGGACCGTTCCCGTCATTCTCCATCGCCCGGTCGAAGGAAAGGTCAAGACCTGCACTGTTCTTCGGTCTTCCACCGGAAAATGGTGGGTCTCCCTTTCCTGCGAGGATGTTCCGGAGACGGTTCTTCCGTCCAATCCTCTCCCGGTGGGGATCGATGTGGGGATTAAAACCTTTGCCTCTCTTTCCGATGGAACGGCCATCGAAAACCCGACGTTCCTGAAACGATCCGCCAAAAGGCTGGCACAGGCTCAGAGGAAGATGGAGCTTCAGGAAAAAGGCTCTTCGGAACGAGCCAGGGTCAAAAAGGTGGTGGCGAAGATCCATGAACGGATCTCTTTCCAACGATCCGACTTCGCCCATCAGGAAGCCCGAAAGATCGTCAATGCGTATGGACGGATCTTTGTTGAGGATATTACTGTCAACGAAATGAACTCCCACCGATGCTTGAACCGAAGCATCCGTGACGTGGCGTGGTCGCAATTCTTCTTCTTTCTCTCGTACAAAGCTGAAAATGCTGGTCGGGAGTTCAGGAAGGTGAATCCGGCCTATACGTCCCAGACCTGTTCCTCCTGTGGCCATCGGCAGAAGATGCCTCTGTCCGACCGGATCTATCATTGTCCGTGTTGTGGAATGGAAAAGGATCGGGACCACAACGCCTCCCTGAATATTTTGAGACTCGGGCTGGAGTCTCGGGGTTAGCCCCAAAAAGCCCCCACTACAACCATTTCATGGTTTAGTGGCGGGAGCAGTCACTTTTTCCCTATGATAGAATCGACCCCACTCTGGACAAAGAGGATCTCTTCCAGGCTGGGCCGAATCCAGCCTTCTGGCCGCTTCTATTCTTGATCTCTCCGTTTTTCGGGCAGAAAGGGGACTATGATTCTGGAGCCGACCTTCTCTACTCTTTACGATAACTGGGAGGCCCTCTCCGCTGAAGGGAGGTGGGGTGATTCCCTGGCATTTTGCGATGACCTTTTTGCAGCGGCAAGACAGTCCCAGAGGCCGGCCTTTTTTCTGAAAGCCAAAAAAGCCCGCGGGATTTCTGCTTTCTGGTGTGGACATTTCCAGACATCGCAACAGGACCTGAGAGAAGTCATCGATTTTCCATCTTGCGACTCCGACTTGTTCCATTCCCATGGAGGGGTTTCAACCCTTTCTGTCTGCCAGGCCTATCTCTCCCTTCTCCTTGCTGTTGCCCTTGAATCAAAAGAAGCCTTTGATTTTCATCATTCTTCGCCTGACCTTGCCAGAATGTCCGGGAATCCTTTGATCAATGCCCAGGTCATGGCGGCAGAGAGCTTTTTTCACCGGATTCGCGGGGAAGTTGCTCCGACTTTGCGCCATGCAAATCTTCTGAAAGATCACTGCCGTGAACATGGTCTGCGTTTTTGGTATTCCCAGGCGGGAGTCCTGGCAGGGTGGGCCAGATCCCTTTCCGGAGAGAAGGAGGAGGGAATCCGGGAAATGGAACGGCATCTTGAAGAGCTTTCCGGGGGAAATTTTGATGTTCTGGCTCTTTTGTCCGTTTCTGAAGGATTCCAGAAACTGGGTGATGCGGATCAGGCCACTTTATTTCTTGAACGGGCCATTTCCCGCTCTTCCGAAACAGGAGACCGGGTTCTGCTGTCGGAAATGTGGAGAGTCATGGCAGAGCTCCATTCTGTGAAAGAAAGAGCGGAGGGAGAGATCCTTCAGTCCTTTGAAAGAGCGATATCAATTGCCGGAGAAAATCCTGCGCCTCTTTTTGAGGTGAGGGCGACACTTTCTCTCGACCGCTGGGAGAAAAGCCGGGGGCGTTCGAACCCATTGACGGGAATGAGCCTGGCCCGCCTTTCTTCCCTGTATCGGGAGCGACTTCCGGAAGCTGATCTTTTAGCGATGGATCTTGCAACTTCTTCGGTTCGTGAAGGAACTTCGTAATATTCGAACTTTTCCTGCAATATCGAGAAGGTTCCATTGGCCGGGGCTCTCTTGATCATATTAATCCGGAGAATTGTTGGAACCTCTTCCCAGTGGGCTTTATGAAGAACTGCTCGATGAACGCCTGAGAGAGGTTCTCTCCCATTATCCTGACCTGCGTGCCGTCTTCGGAAAACTTGAACCTGAAGAAGAGCCATCACGCTATGTTGCATTTGTCTCTCAAGTACTCCATCAAGCCTTGCTGGAGTCTCCTTCCCCGGAAAAAAGGATGGCTCTGGTCAACCACCTTCTTGAGAGAATTGCCCTTGATGGGGGGCTTGATCATTTAAGAGAAAGACGCCTAGTTCCCGCTGCAAAGCCACTTCTTCTTGAAATTACTCCTCCCCGGTACTCCGGGATGACCAGGGTTCCCCGTCCCCAGACTCCAATTGACAAAAGCTCCCTGTTTACTGGGGCTCCATCGGAGCCCCAGCTTGCTGATGAGATTCTCAATGAGATGTATTCGGCAGACCGGGTTGATATTCTTGTGTCATTTATCAAATGGTCTGGCTTGAGACTATTGCTCGATGGTTTTGATGAGCTTTCAAGGAGTCGGATCCCTGTCCGTCTGATTACAACCTCATATATGGGTGCTTCAGACCCTTTGGCTGTTGAGCGCTTATCCATGTTCCCGAATGTCAGTATCCGGGTTTCCTACGATACAACGAGGACCCGTCTTCATGCAAAAGCCTATCATTTTCATCGTTGTCGG
>JAKBTA010000063.1 GCA_021844645.1 Nitrospirota bacterium | reverse complement strand
GCCTGATGGACAGCTTCCAGCACTCTCTTTTTGATCGCAAAGGGCTCTATGGAGAGGCCGGTCAGGATTATCCGGACAATTTCATCCGTTATTTCTCCTGGTCTTTGGCGGTCTTTGTCTGGATGGGGGAGACTGGATTTCTTCCGGATGTTGTCCATGGAAATGACTGGCAAACCGGGATGTTTTTTCCGCTCCTACGACTCAAGTCCATTGAGGATTCAAGTCTTTCTTCCATCCGGACGGTCTTTACCATTCATAATCTTGCTTTCAAGGGACTTTTTCCGTTTGATCTCTTTTTCCTGACGGGTTTTCCTGCTTCCTGGGGCGGTTTTGACGGTCTTGAATATTATGGCGATCTCTCGATGATCAAGGGAGGGATCGTTTTCTCCGATTATGTGACGACTGTGAGTCCGACCTATCGAAATGAAGTGCTTTCCGAACCTTTGGGCGCGGGACTCTCGGGAGCACTGAAATATCGTGGGGAGCGCTTTCTGGGTGTTCTGAACGGAATTGATGATGATGTCTGGAACCCGTTGACGGATCCGATGATCGAGCACCCTTTTTCCAGGACAGATCTTTCCGGCAAGGAGATCAACCGCCATTCTCTGATCAGAAAAGGAAACTTTTCTTCTGCGGATGCTCCGGTCATCGGTTGTGTGACAAGGATGACATCACAGAAGGGGATCGACCTGTTGCTTCTGGCACTTGATCAGTGGTTGTCGGGGCAGGCAAAGCCCTTTTCCTTTTTTCTTTTGGGAACGGGAGATCCCGTTCTTGAAAAAAAAGCGCTGGAACTCGAGGCAAAGTACAGGGGAAAAGTCCATGTTGTCATCGGATTTGATGAAGGGCTCTCTCACCAGATTTATGCGGGGTCGGATTTTTTCATGATGCCGTCCCGTTATGAACCCTGCGGACTGGCACAGATGTACGCCATGAGATATGGAACCATTCCTCTGGTCTTTCCGACGGGAGGTCTTCGGGATACCGTTTCAGACGGTGTGGATGGTCTCTGGATGTCATCTCTTTCGGAAGAAGGGGTGATCGATGTTCTGGATCGCGCTTTAGACCTTTATCAGGATAAAAAGACCTTCTTCTCATACAGAAGTCACGCAATGGACAAGCAAAATGGATGGGAAGAGCGGACTGGTGAGTACCTCAGGATATATGCCGGAGTGCTTCCATCCGCTCCGGAGATCCGTCAGGGTTTGTTGATGGCCCGGATGGCCTTGAAAATGTAATAGATGCCCATGCTGATTCCAATGATGACCCCGGTTACGATGATATAGTCGGTGGGGCCCCATTGGGAAAGTGTCGGGTTTGTGTAGGGCTGCATTCTTTCATCTCCATGATTGTGACATTTTCAGATTGGGTGTGTTTGACTCTCTTTCCTGAGTCGGGCTTCGTTCACCAGATAGATTTTGTTGTCCTTGATGCGAATGGTGTCTGTCTGGACAAATGTCCCAAGTGATCGGGAGACGGTCTCTCTCGTCAGACCAGAAAGGGAGGCCAACTCCTGTCTTGTTAGCCTGTCATGAATATAAGGGATCCCTTCCTTGGTCTTTTGTCCCTCTTTTTCCATCAGGTTCAAAAGGGTTCTTGCGATTTTTGAATAGGCATCCCCGAAGGCCATATGCATCAGCCGATTATCCATTTCCCTGATGCGGTTTCCCATCACGGACAGGATCTTCAGGGCAATGACCGGACTTTTTTTCAAAAGGGATAGAAGATCTTCCCGCTCCATCGAGATCAGTATGGTCGCTTCCAGTGCGGAAACGGAAGCGCTTCTGATATCGTTTGTGAAAATGGCCATTTCACCAAAAAAATCATTCGGATATCCAATGGTCAGAATCATCTCCCTGCCTTCAAAATCCTCGGTGTAAATTTTGACGGATCCTGAAACAAGGAAGAACAGCTCCGAGCCGGAATCCGCTTCCTGTATGATGATCTGTCCGGATCGGTAGGTGCGCAAGCGACAGATGGACGACATATCCTCCAGATCTTCCGGGGGCAATTCCTTGAAAAGCTCGATTTCCTGAAGCGTTTCCAATAGGGGAATGGTTTCATTGATCTTTTTGGGGTTGGTCATAGGGTATGAGCTTCCTGTTTAGTGTTTGGTTGTGATCCGTTTTGATCAGACGATGGAATGACACCCTTACCATACAAGAATACACGAAAGTTTTCTTTTAGGCAGTGTCGGCGGTCAAATGAGGCAGATTCGGCAATATGGAGATGATCGGCAATCGATCAGGTTATGTGGGCGAACGGTTCCCGGAGACTTCCATGGAAGCCTCCGGCCCGAATTAAAGATTGACTTTATTTTTTTTGAGCAATTCTTTCGTTTTTTCTGCTTCCTGCTGGGCATGTTCCAGATTTTTCCGGATCTCTTCAACCTCATTCGACTGTTTTTTTGTGGCAGAGACTGTTTCTGAAAGGGATTTCGATAAATCCTGGCTTCTCGCTACGATTGAGGAGAAGACACGGTCGACATCTTCAGACATTTTCTGACTTCCGGAGACTTTTTCCAGAGCGGATTTGATCATCGAGACTGTCTTGCTGGTATCTTCCTGCGTCTCCCTGATGGTATCCCCGATCTCTTTTGTCGCGCGAATCGTTCTCTCCGCAAGCTTCCGGACCTCATCTGCAACGACGGCAAATCCGCGTCCCTGCTCACCAGCGCGTGCAGCTTCAATCGCCGCATTCAAAGCCAAAAGATTGGTCTGACTGGCGATATCGTTGATAACCTCGATGATCTTTCCAATTTCAAGGCTTCTCGATGCCAGGGCATTGACGACATCTCCAAGTGTGTTCATGGCATCGCCCGCTTGCCCCACCTGCGTTTTCAAAAGGGATGCGACATGCTGCCCGTCCTCGGCTTCTTTTTGTGTCTGTTTTGAAACATCAGCAATTCCCGAGGTATTTCTGGAGATTTCTTTTGTGGCGGTATCGAGGTCTCCCACTGATTTCAAAACGGACAAGGCATTTTCCATTTGGCTTGAGATACTGTGCTCCAGGGCATCTCCCTCGGTAATGTCGATAAAGATCGTCATGTACCCCAGTGATTCCCTCGAGACTGGATCCACAAGTACCTGTGATGTGGAGAGAAGCTTTGAGCCACCGATATCCATGATCTGGTTTTTTCGGATCTCTCCTTCGCGGAGATTGGATAAAATGCCCCGGATCCTGTCGGGATCCTTGTGGAAGCGGTGGATGGAACCTCCAAGGACATCTTTTGCAGCGACTCCATAGTCCTTGATCATGTCTTTTTCCATCGAGGAGATGATGCCCTTCATCGTCTCATTCAGATAGAAAATCTCGTTGCCGACTTTGCTGTTCCCCATCTCCTTTCTGGCAATGGCGATGCCGACTTTAGGGATGGAGTCAAGAATGGACTTGACGACTTCAGGATACATGAAAATGCTTTTTTGAGTTTGATTACTATTTAATGTAACGGAAAGATTGTTATTTTGATTGTTTTTATTGAAAAATGACATAACAATCCTCCAGTTGGTATAAAAAAACATTTATCACTCTTACATTTTAATTATGATGAGGAGTTGTGATCCATGTCAATTTCTCGATCATTGAATTGATTTACAACATATAACTATTGTTAATTTGTTTTTATTTTATCGATTGGATGGATTTATTCTTCGCTTTTGATGATTGGATTGCCCATTTGGCTTTTCTATTAGGGCTTTCTCTTCTCGAAAACCCATCCGGCCTTTTCTGCATTGATTGATTTTTACTTTCTCTTAGGGTATTATCCGCCTATATTCGGGTTTTTCTTCCTGCATTTGAGGGGAAGCCGCTTTATCAAGGAGGTTGTATTGAGTAAATCATCGCAGGCTCGTTTGGGGGTTCTTTTCTCTATCGCAATCACTCTGGTTGCCGGTGGATGTTCTTCCATCGGGAGTCCTTCCCCAAAAGCCGAGGCCCTGACACAGAATATTCTGCCTCCGTCCATTCCCAGCCCGTCGCCAACAACCATCGATCATGCCGATTCACTGAAGGGTGTTCCTGTTTCTCCTGCCCAAGGGGGTACCGGTGCGCTCTTGAAGCCTGCGACTCCGGGTCCGGTTGTTCAGGAATCCTTTTTACGGATTCCGGATGATCCGAGCATCGACTGGTATACACAGTACTTCCAAAATTCCGTTCACCGGCAGTTTCGTGTGTGGCTGGAGCGCTCCGGTCGATATCTTCCATACATGAAGGCAATCTTCCGCGAGGAGGGTCTGCCTGAGGATCTGGTTTATCTCTCCCTGATTGAAAGCGGATTCAGTCCGAGGGCCTATTCCTATTCAAGGGCTGCCGGTTTATGGCAGTTCATGTCAGGAACAGGCAAGAAGTATGGTTTGGCTGTCAACGGCTGGATTGACCAGAGACGTGACCCGATGATGTCCACGCGCGCGGCGGCCCGTTACTTGAAAGATCTCTATAATGAGTTTCATTCTTGGAGTCTTGCAATGGCCGCCTATAATGCGGGTGAGGGGAAGGTTGCTAACGCCGTTGCGGATGCCGGAACGGAGAATTATTGGGAGATCCGGAATACGAGAGCCCTTTCGAATGAAACAAAGGATTATGTTCCCAAATTCATCGCGGCAATGCGGATTGCCAAGGATCCTGCCCGTTACGGGTTTACCGACATCGAGTACGATGATCCGCTCAATCTCGATACCGTGAAGCTGAAAAGGCCGACTGAAGTGAAGGTACTGGCAAGAGCCGCTGGTGTTTCCTACAGGGAGTTCAAAGAGATGAATCCGTCTCTGACCCGTTGGTCAACCCCACCCTACATGCATAATGTTCCGATCAATGTGCCCAAGGGCGAGGGAGACCAGTTTCTGGCGAGCATTGAAAGTCTTCCGTCTTCCAGGAGACATGTCGAGTATGCAGATTCAAGGAGAGGTGGCCATGTGATCCGCTCCGGAGAGTCTCTTTGGACGATTGCCCATCATTATGGGGTCTCGGTGAGCTCCCTCATGGCGGCAAATGATCTCCACTCTCGCTCTGTTTTGCGTGTGGGACAGCGTTTGGCCATTCCAGGCGGAGGTTATGGGAATGTCATCGCTTCCTCAAGGTCAGAGCAAGGCGCAAGCAACTGGTTGCCTCATCGCATCCGAAGGGGTGAGTCCCTTTTTGCCATTGCAAGACGATTTGGCACAAGCATTGGCGTCATTCGCCATAAGAATCATCTGGTTCACTCTTCTCTTCTTCGCGAAGGGGAAACGATCATGGTTCCTGCCAGATAAAGTCGCTTTACGGGTGTACTGTTAAAGGGCATTTTCCTTCGGGAGAATGCCCTTTTTTTGACCAGATGGCTTCCTTCCACCACCTTATTGACACTCTGTCAAGAACGAATAGCCATTCCTCCTGAAAGAATATCCTGTTGATTCAATGTCTTGAAGGGGATCGATCCGGGGTCCCTTGGAAAATGCATGAAATCTTTGGTTGGATGCGAAGGAGTTCAGAAAAGGGGTCCATGATTCCGGAAAAAGCCGTTGAGGCCTTTTTCCGGAAAGAAGAGTTACTTTGTGGGAGTTGATGGAAGGGGAGCTGGAGCCATTTGCGATGAAGGCATTCCATTTCGCTGGAGGTAAGGTGTTGCTTCGGCTGCCCAAGGGGAATTCGGAAACTCCTTTGAGAGCTTCTGGAAATTGATGAGGGCCAATGCCGGCTGGTTCAGTGTTTCATAGATCATGCCAATATTGAAGTAGGCAGCATCTGCAAGAATTTTCTCGGGAAATTTGATGACCTTCTGAAACATCGCAAGAGCCTGGTCATATTCTTTTGTTGTCGTAAAGGTTACCCCCATGCTTTCGTAATAGAACGGAAGAATACGTGTATTTCCCGCATTCTTTTCCAATCCCTTGTGAAGCCAGTCGATTGCATTTTTGGGTTTTCCTTCTTGATTGTCGATCGTTGCAATGAAAAGTGGTGCAACAGCCGCACTCTTGGTGTCGGAATACTTCTGATAGACTTCTTTGAACATAGTTTTTGATTTTTCAAGATCGGCAGTGCTTCCGTGCTGGCCCTGTGTGTATAACTGCTCGGCCGATACCTCGATCGTCGCGGCATCGGATTCTTTTTTCTTTTTGTCGGAAATGATGTGGGATGCAAGACCTGTTCCCACCAAAAGAATAAGGATAATGGATCCGGCGATCGCCAGGGAGATTTTGGTTCGGTCTCCACCTGGTCCACTACTCGCAGGCCGGGATAACGGTGAGTCTGTCATCGTTTCCTGACGGGGAGATGCAAAAACTTCAGTCTTTTTCCGAATCCTATACCCCATTTTTATTTAAACCGTCCTTTCCGGGAATCTGGTAGATTATGTTTCTTGGTAAAACATCCTGACCGGTTAAAATCTGATCAATCATGGCACTTGTTGATTTTTCGTCCATGGAAGAAAACCATTTTCCTTCTGGGTACAAAAGAGCAATCGGACCATAGTCGCACAAATCGAGACATCCACTTTTTGTAATTAACAGATCTCCTGCATGTGTTGTCTGACTAAGCTTGTTCTGTGCGAGAAGTTTAAGATCTTCGGATCCTTTTCCCAGACATTTATTTCCCGTACAGAAGAAAAGATGGAACTTCCAGGAAGGTTGGGAAAACATCGCTTGCTCCTGGTTGTCTGAAAAAGATGATCGTTGAACCAGTTCATCGTGGCGAAGAGTTCAAATGGGCAGCCGCCTCCCCAATTCATTGGGAAACCAAAATTTTCTGCATGAATTGGCTTTACCTATGGAGCCCGCTTACTTGTCTGTCCCCGTGGAACGGAACTGGTTATATATCGGCGTTCTGTGATGATGGACACACGTTCCCTTTTCAATATGAAGAAGTATTTCGTTGGTGAAGTGTTTCATCAGGGCTTCTGCTGAAAAGGCTGATGCCGTGATCAAGCCGCAATTGCCTCTTCCCTTGATCATTTCAGAGACTCTCACGATCCGGTCGATGATACCGGGAGGAGCTTGTCCTGTTTCAATCTGCTCGAGAAGGCCCGCAATTGTTTCTGTTCCGATTCTGCACGGAGGGCACTGACCGCAGCTGCCTTCTTCATAAAATCTTGCAAACTCAAGCGATGTGGCAACCAGGCAATCCTTGTTGGAGAGGACGATGGCTCCTCCGGATCCGATGCCGGATCCCAAGGCTCTCAGTGCATCATACTCCAGAGGGACATCCATTTGCTTTGAGCTGAGAACACCGAAAGAGGGACCTCCCGGGAAGAAGGCCATGATTTCTTCTCCTGGGAGTGGCCCTCCACCATAGCGAAAGATCAGCTCCCTGATGGGTGTTCCGAGGGGGAGTTCAACAATTTTGGGTGTCCTTACCGATCCTGTGACAGCAAAAACCATTGTCCCCGGGCTTTTTGCTGTGCCTCTTTTTCGGAACCATTCCGAGCCGTTCTTGAGAATATGGGCTGCATGGGCATAGGTTTCAACATTATTCACCACAGTCGGACACATATAGAGGCCACGTTCGGTGGGGTAATGGGGGGGCTTTGTTCTTGGTTTTGGCGGACGTCCCTCAAGGGATTCGAGAAGGGCCGTTTCCTCTCCTGCAATATAGGCGGCGGGGCCGACAAAAATCTCGATATCAACGGAAAAGCCCGATCCGAGGATATTTTCTCCAAGGAAGCCAGCCTCGATCGCTTCAAGCCTGGCGCGTTGAAGAATGGCGATTCCTTCCGGGAAGCTTTCCTTGACGAACAGTAAGGCCTTCTTGGCCGAGACGGCG
>JAKBTA010000062.1 GCA_021844645.1 Nitrospirota bacterium | reverse complement strand
CCATTTCCCTTCGGACAACCATCCAGGTTTTGGAATGTGGTTTCGAAGCATTGAAAACTCGCGAAAGCCATGCATAGGCCCTGATTCGATCCTTGGGCAATCTGATGGGATATGTCTATTGATATCAGCGTTCTGGACAAGTCTCTTCCCTGAGACGGGAGATTTCAGCAGAAGGGGAATGACCGGATTATCGAAACACAAGAGCTCAATCGACAGGAAACTTGCAAGCGATTTTCCAACCAGGACAAAAGGAGTAAGTCATGCCCGAATACCGTTCCCGTACCACCACCCATGGACGAAACATGGCTGGCGCACGATCACTATGGCGAGCCACCGGCATGAAGGATGGCGATTTCGACAAGCCGATCATCGCCGTGGTGAACTCTTTTACCCAATTTGTGCCAGGCCACGTTCACCTGAAGGACCTGGGCCAGCTGGTCGCACGTGAAATTGAAGCGGCAGGCGGTGTCGCAAAGGAGTTCAACACCATTGCCGTTGATGATGGTATCGCAATGGGCCACGGAGGCATGCTGTATTCCCTTCCGTCAAGGGACCTGATCGCCGATTCGGTCGAATATATGGTGAACGCCCATTGCGCGGATGCGATGGTCTGCATCTCCAATTGCGACAAGATCACACCCGGAATGCTGATGGCTGCCATGCGCCTCAATATTCCGTCGGTGTTTGTGTCTGGCGGCCCGATGGAAGCGGGAAAAATCTTGAAAGTTGTCAACGGGGGGGAAAAAGTCATCAAGCTCGACTTGGTTGATGCGATGATCAAAGCCGGAGACAACGCTGTCAGCGATGCTGATGTCGAGGAAATCGAGCGCTCGGCTTGTCCCACCTGCGGTTCATGCTCCGGAATGTTTACGGCCAATTCGATGAACTGTTTGACCGAAGCGCTGGGGTTGTCGCTGCCGGGAAACGGTACCATCGTTGCAACGCATTCGGACCGGAAGGATTTGTTCCTGCGCGCCGGCCGGCTGATTGTCGATCTGGCCAAGCGCTATTACGAGCAGGGTGATGCATCGATTCTTCCCCGGAACATTGCCACCATGGCGGCTTTTGAGAATGCGATGGCTCTGGATGTCTCGATGGGAGGTTCCACCAATACCGTTCTCCATTTGTTGGCTGCTGCTCATGAAGCGGGTGTTCCGTTCAGGATGGCGGATATTGACCGAATTTCCCGGAAAGTCCCCTGTTTATGCAAAGTTGCCCCAATGACGGACAAATATCATATCGAAGACGTGCACCGCGCCGGGGGCATCTTCGGTATCCTGGGTGAGTTGGAACGGGCTGGCCTTCTGGATACATCGGTGGCTTCCGTTCATGCAAAGACTCTCGGAGAAGCTATCAAAAAGAACGATGTCATGTTGAGCCGTGATCCGGCCGTTCACCGGCTGTTTATGGCGGCTCCCGGCGGTGTTCCGACTCAAGTCGCCTTTTCCCAGTCGGAGCGTTTCGAAGCCCTGGATCTTGACCGGAGTGGCGGGTGTATCCGGGATCTTGCCCATGCGTATTCAAAAGATGGGGGGCTGGCGATTCTTTCCGGCAATCTTGCGGAGAAGGGCTGTATTGTCAAAACAGCCGGTGTGGATGAAAGCATCCTGAAATTTTCCGGAAAGGCCCGCATTTTCGAAAGCCAGGATGCGGCTGTGGATGCGATTCTTGGCGATCATGTTCATGCCGGGGATGTCGTCGTCATCCGTTATGAAGGTCCAAAAGGCGGTCCGGGAATGCAGGAAATGCTCTATCCGACCTCCTATATCAAGTCAAAAGGTCTTGGGAAGGTGTGCGCGCTTTTGACCGATGGTCGGTTCTCCGGTGGCTCGTCGGGGCTGGTGATCGGACACGCTTCACCGGAAGCGGCTGAAGGGGGGGCGATTGGGTTGGTCGAAGAGGGGGACGTGATCGATATTGATATTCCCAACCGCTCGATTAGCCTTCGGGTTTCGGACCAAGTGCTTTCTGCGCGCCGTGCCGCCATGGAAGCGAAGGGTGACGGGGCGTGGCTTCCGGTCAATCGGGAACGACCGGTTTCCCAGGCTCTCAAGGCATATGCGGCCATGACTACCTCCGCAGATCGTGGTGCAGTGCGAGACTTGTCCCAGCTGAAGCGGTAATGTGGCTGCCGGGTTATCCTCTTTGGGGTCACCCGGCCCTATCACATCATCAGAATTTTGTCCTAGCCGTTGAGGGAACGGTTCGGTGAGTCTTTCTGACTTCTTCCTGGGGGGGTGCATCCGGTGAAAGTGCTTGTCGTCAACCCAGGTTCATCAACTATCAAGCTGTCATTGTGGAATGGCAATAAAAGAACCGTAACTTCCACGGTGCCATTTCACGATCGTCCGGATATTCTGGAAAAGGCGATATCCACTTCTTTCTCCGGAATATCGGACAGTTTTCCGGGGGCAATCGGAGTGAGGGTTGTTCACGGTGGGCCTGCATTCGGAAACCCGGTCCTTGCAGGGGAAGGAATCCTTGAGAACCTCGAGGCTCTTCGCCCTCTTTCGCCTTTGCATACAGATGGTGCTATTCGTACGATCAAGGCTTTGAAGCAAACTTTTCCGGGTTGCCCTATTGTGTTGTCCTTTGATACAGCCTTTCATCGAACGCTCCCGGCAATCTCGAGCCGATACCCTGTTCCGGAAGCTTGGGTTCGGGATCATGGAGTCAGACGGTATGGCTTTCATGGACTGTCCTACGATTATCTCTCCCACCGTTTGAAAGAGCTTTTTAAACCAGAGAAAATCGAGCGTACGGTTGCTCTCCATCTTGGCAATGGAGCTTCTGCTTGCGCGATTCATTCCGGGATCTCTGTGGATACAACAATGGGACTGACTCCGATGGAAGGACTGATGATGGGGACACGGTCCGGTTCCATCGACCCCGGAATTCCGTTTTATCTGGGGACAAAAGGTCTGTCATCCGGGGAGATTGAACAGGATCTGAACCATCGCTCAGGTCTTTTGGGTGTCTCCGGCCTTGATAGTGATCTGATTATTCTGGAAAAAGCCTTCCATTCAGGACATAGTGGGGCAGGGTTGGCGTTGTCCATGTTCGCAAGAAAAGCGGCGCAGTCGGTTTCCCAGATGGCGACATCCATGGGGGGCCTTTCCTGTCTGGTTTTTTCCGGTGGAATCGGAGAGAACTCAAGTTTGATGAGGGAGTGGATTTGCCGGGATCTGGGGTTTTTGGGGATCTTCCTTGATTCAGTCAAAAACGGGGAGAGCCTGGAGACATCGCCTGATAGAGTGCTCTCGCATGCCGGCTCCCGAGTGTGTGTGGTTGTCATTTCCGCACAGGAAGACTGGACCATTTCGAGAGATACCCATCTTGTTCTAGGACATTCTTTTTAGGTGTTCTCATTCAGTTACTACGGATTTTTATGGTCTCTTCCTATCCATTTTCTCTCATCAGGGTTCTTGCCGGAAAATCAGAATTCCTGTACCCGCTCAAAATATCCATGATGGATGTTCTGGAGATTCCAAAAAGATAAGATATAGCATTAATAATAATTCATTACTACATTTTTTGTTTTATTATAACATAAGTTATGTTTTTTGGTCTTGTGCTTTCCTCCCCGAAGTGATAAACCTAAAAAGTAGTCTTTCTTTCCGGTATTTCCGGAATACTTTTCCCCGGTTCATTTTACCTGCCAGAAACAACCAAAGGAGGTTTGCGATGAAGCCATTGATCAATCGACCACACTTGGTGACTACAGGGGTTATGCTTTTATCGGCCATTGCGCTTGGCGGATGCATGAGTTCCGGTCCAAAGCCGGATGTTGCGATATCCCAGGCGAAGACGGCTGTCGATCAAGCGGATAGGGAGGGAACACGGAACTACGCGAATTATGATTTGACCTTGGCGAAAGACAAGTTGAAAAAAGCCAGGAAGGAAATGAAGGAAGGAGACTATAAGGAAGCACGTTTCTTGGCCAAGGAGGCAAAGGTTGACGCAGAGCTTGCCGAAGCCAAGACCCAGACGGCGAAAACCAAGGAAGCAGAGGCAGAATTGAAGAAAAGTATGCAGTCGCTCGAAAAGGAAGTGACTCAACCCGGAATGTCATCTCAGTAAGTGACTGGAAACCGATGGGTAGAGGATGACTTTTATCGATGGATTTTCTGCAAAGGAGGTTTGTAATGAAAAAAAATTCTTTTCTTGCCTTGATCCCGGGATCGATTCTGGTTTCTGTCTTTTTGACCGGTTGTGCCAGTGCTCCACCCCATAACACGAACCTTGATGCGGCTATGTCAGCATACCAAACAGCAAGTCAGGATCCTAGTGTGATGCAGGCGGCACCAGAGCAGTTGCAGAAGGCCTCTTCCGCAATTGACAAAGCCAAGAGTCTTTATCAAAAAAATCCTTCAGATACTGATGTTGATCATTATGCTTACTTGGCAAAAAGAAGGGTGGAGATTGCCAATGAAAAAGCGGAGAACGACACGATTCAGGCAAAAATCAAGAAGGCCGGAGCACAACGGGATGCCCTTATGCTTCAGTCCAAACAACAAAAAATAGATCAGCTGAGAGACCAGCTTTCAAGCATGAAGGCTAAAAATACGAACCGTGGTCTAGTCCTGACTTTGGGGAGTGTTCTCTTTGATGTGAACCGGGCCTCATTAAAATCCGGAGCAACACAGAATGTGGACAAGCTTGCCCAGTTCATGAATGCCGATCCCAAGAGGAATGTCATGATCGAAGGATATACTGATAACACAGGGAAGGCCCAATATAACAAGATTCTTTCCCTGAGACGTGCTGAGTCCGTTCGGGATGCCCTGGTCAGTGACGGAATCAATCCTCAAAGAATCATCACGAAGGGATATGGGGCAAAGTATCCTGTAGCATCCAACAAGACCTCTGCCGGACGGCAGGAAAACCGACGTGTCGAGGTGGTCATTTCCGATGAAAACGGTCGATTCCCAAAAACCCGGTAATCGTCATGCAAGGGGTCTTGTGAAGGCGATTGTATTCAGCTGAAGAATGATGGTCTTCGTTGTGGCATCCTCATTTCTTTTTCGATTGTTTTTATACGGAAAAAGAATGAGGATGCTTTTACCTGTTTGTTTTCCCGGCATCACCTCCCTGTTCAATCCGGTTTAAGCCATTTTTCTTTTTCCTGGTCGTACATGAATGACCAGACTGAGCAAGATAAATCTTTATAATAAGCGGAAGCGCTCCTGCTGGTTGTAAAATTTCCTTTAATGAGAGAGGATGGAAGAACGTATTTCATTCTTTTACTGGTGAACTCCTTCTTTGTGTCTGCTGTTCGTCTTCTCTTTTAGTTCTTGAGATTTTAGAAAAAATCATTCATTTGCGGGTTTTGGTAGATTTGCTCCGATACATTGGAAACAACAGGCGTAAGGTTCGCTTCAAATCTCAAAAGGAGTGATGAATGCCGATCAACCCTCTTGCGGGAAAGCCCGCGTCTCCTGATGTTCTGGTCGATGTCTCGAAACTTGTCACAGCCTACTTTACGGAAATGCCCGACCCCAGAGTGCCCTCAGAGAGGGTTTCTTTCGGAACCTCTGGACACAGGGGATCTTCTTTTTCCCGATCATTTAATGAAGAACATATCTTGTGCATCACCCAAGCGATTTGCCTGTATCGAAAATCCCAGAAGATCGATGGCCCTCTTTACCTTGGCATCGATACGCATGCCCTTTCCGTTCCGGCGATGGTCACAGCCCTTGAAGTTCTCTCTGCCAATGACATCGATGTCTATCTGGCCTATAACGACGAGTTTACTCCGACTCCGGTGATTTCCCATGCGATCTTGACTTACAACGCCAATCGAAAGACTGGATTGGCCGACGGAATTGTCATTACCCCGTCACATAATCCTCCCCACGACGGAGGGTTCAAGTACAATCCGCCTAACGGTGGACCGGCGGATACCGCTATTACCTCATGGATTGAAAACAAGGCCAATGGTTTTCTGGAGGATTGTCTTCAGGGGATCAAGCGGATCTCTTATGCCAGGGCACTCAAGTCCCCCACAACGCATCGACATGATTTCCTGGGCTCCTATGTCGGGGACCTGGGAAATGTTGTCGATATGGAGATGATCCGGAGTTCTAAAATCCGGATGGGGGTTGACCCGCTTGGAGGGGCCGGCGTGCACTACTGGAACCGGATCGCTGAACAATACAATCTGGATCTGACGTGTGTGAACCAGACCGTTGACCCAACATTCCGCTTCATGACCCTTGATTGGGACGGTCAAATCCGCATGGACCCCTCCTCCCCCTATGCAATGGAGTCTCTGGTGGCTATGAAGGATCGGTTTGATATCGCATTTGCTGCGGATACCGATCATGATCGACATGGTATCGTCACAAAAAGCTCTGGTCTGATGGCCCCCAATCATTATCTCTCCGTTATGGTGAGCTATCTTTTTACTCACAGGCCAAAGTGGGCTGCTAAAGCCCGAGTTGGAAAGACGCTTGTTTCTTCGAAGATGATCGATGCTGTGGCGAAGGATCTTGGAAGAGATCTCTATGAAGTTCCCGTTGGGTTCAAGTATTTCGTGGACGGTCTGATCGATGGGAGCCTCGGTTTTGCAGGGGAGGAAAGTGCCGGGGCCTCTTTTCTCCGAATCGACGGAGGAGTCTGGTCGACAGACAAGGATGGAATCATCCCGGGGTTACTGTCGGCAGAAATGACTGCCCGGACTCAGATGGATCCCGGAGAGTCCTATCGGCATCTTTGTGAACGATTCGGAAATCCGGCGTATCGCCGGATCGATGCCCCCGCGACCGACTGGCAGAAATCCTTGTTGAAGAATCTCACTCCGGAAAAGGTCCGTTCAGGAGAGCTTGCCGGAGAAAAGATCCTTGAGTGTCTGACAAAGGCTCCGGGAAACAATCAATCCATTGGAGGATTGAAGGTCGTGACGAAAAGCGGATGGTTTGCTGCAAGACCTTCAGGGACTGAAAGCATCTACAAGATTTATGCCGAAAGCTTTGGGGGAGAGGAGCACCTCGGACGGATCTTGTCGGAAGCGCAGGAAGTCGTGAACAAGGCACTGTCTCAATAACTCGGTTTGCAAACCATTCACAAGTTCACAAGATAGAGGGGGTGTAATGGTCAGGAAAACAACGATACCAGAGTCGACCAACCTGCGTTATACCACCAGACATTCAGATGTCGAGGGATTTGATTCGCTCGCAGAGCTGGCGCTCGATATGCGCTGGTCGTGGAATCATGCGGCGGATTCGGTCTGGCGGCTGCTTGATCCTGATTTGTGGGAATTGACCCATAACCCATGGGCGGTTCTCCAAACCGTTTCGCGGGACAGGATCTTGGAGGCTTTTTCGGATCCTTCTTTCCGGAAGGATGTGGCAAGGCTTTTGAAAGAAAAAAAGAAGTCCACGGAAGCTCCTGCATGGTTCCAGATGGCTCACCCGAACTCCGCCCTTTCCACAGTGGCCTATTTCAGCATGGAATTCATGCTGAGCGAAGCTCTTCCCATCTATTCCGGCGGACTTGGAAATGTGGCGGGTGACCAGCTCAAGGCGGCAAGTGATCTGGGTGTCCCTGTTGTGGGT
Source organism: Nitrospirota bacterium (assembly GCA_021844645.1). The sequence goes on along the minus strand of JAKBTA010000062.1, from coordinate 392 downwards.
ATCGGTCTTTTGTATCAACAGGGGTACTTTCGCCAGGTCATCGACAGCGGGGGGAATCAACAGGCCCTTTATCCCTATAACGACCCAGGAAGTCTTCCGATCACACCCGTCCGGGAACCGAATGGAGAATGGCTCAGACTCTCGGTGGACATGCCATCAGCAAAAATGTGGCTCAGGGTCTGGCACGTCAAGGTTGGAAAGGTGAGTCTGTACCTTCTGGACTCCAATGATCTGGCCAATCATCCCTCCCATCGTCAGGTGACGAGCGAGCTTTACGGTGGTGGAGCTTCTCTCCGGCTGAAGCAGGAAATTGTCTTGGGAATCGGTGGCTGGAGACTTCTCCGAAAGCTCGGAATGGACGTAACGGTCTGTCATCTGAATGAGGGGCATGC
>JAKBTA010000061.1 GCA_021844645.1 Nitrospirota bacterium | reverse complement strand
GGGGCCAAAAACCCTCTGGAATCCACGTCTGGGAGTCTGGTATCCCAATCGCACTGTCCCCGTTTTCTGAAACTGATGGACGAGACGGGTCACTTGCTGGCGGGAAAGCCCAGTCATCCATATTGATTACCATGCCATCCATTATGAACGATTTGACCCCTTGTAGACTCATCTCTTGGTGGAAAGACGAACTCCCTTTAAGACTCATACCATATTGGATGAGGCTGCAAATTGACAGAACAACCAAGCTTCGGTAAGATCAGAACTAACAACACCCGCCCCGCCTCTCAACGATGCGCACCAGGCGGGTTTTTTGATTTAAGGGCCGGACAATGACTCCGACATCCTTTCCAAAGCCCCCCCTGACCATCGACCAGCAAATAGATCTCCTCCTTGAACGTGGCTTGTCCATCCCGGACCGGGAGCACGCCCGTCACCTTTTGACCCACATCAACTATTACAGGCTTCGGGCCTATTGGTTGCCCTTTGAATCCAAAGATGCCAGCGGGCAACATGCGTTTCGCAGTAGCACCACGCTGGAAGAGATCCTTCTGCTGTACGATTTCGACCGTGAACTTCGCCTGCTGCTCCTCGATGCCATTGAGCGGGTGGAAATTTCTTTACGCGCTCGATGGTCACACTCCCTGGCGTTGAAGTACGGTTCTTTTGCCCATACCGATCCGGATCTCTTTCGACGACGGGATGTGTGGGAGATTTGTAAGAAGGAACTCGAAAAAGAATACCGGCGAAGCCGGGAGGTCTTTGCCGAGCATTACCGAAACAACTATAACCACTTAGAACTCCCGCCCATCTGTGTTGCCTGTGAACTAATGGCCTTAGGGCACATTTCTCGCTGGCTGCAAAATCTTAAAAATCCTACCGACCGCCAGCATATCGCCGATGCCTATGAACTGGATGAAAAAGTCCTGGTATCGTTTACCCATCATTTGTCCATCGTCCGCAACCACTGTGCGCATCATGGGCGAATCTGGAATCGATCGTTTTCCATGAAAATGCAAATCCCGAGAAAAAAACCCGCTGGACTGGCAAATTCGTTCAATCCGGTAGAGGATGGTCGACTTGGAAATACGATGACATTGCTGGCCTATCTCATACGCATTGTCTCCCCTCGTTCCACTTGGCATAGGAGATTCATTTGTCTGCTAGGAGGCTGGGAAATAGGTACATAAAAGCACAAAAAAGGAAGGGACATCTGTCAAAGATATGACCATTCTGGCATGGACATTGACTATTATTCAATAATTATATATACTTATAGAAATAGTCCGGCTTGATTTTCCACCACGCCATCTTTGGAGGATGCATGTTCCTTCCCTATCATCAGAATCTGAACTTTCTTTTTCCCCGGGCCTTGTCAGAATTTGTTCCGGTGGACCATCAATCACGGATCATCAGCGACATCATCGACCAGATGGATCTGTCGAGCTTCTATGCCCGGTATAGCGGGATGGGCCCGGCGGCCTACCATCCGAAGATGATGCTGAAGGTGATCCTGTACGGATTCACGGAAGGAATCTTCAGTTCGCGCAAGCTGGCCAAGGCCTGCGAGGAGTCGCTCCCGTTCCTGTATCTGTCGGGGCTGCAGACGCCGGTTTACCGGACCTTCATCGAATTCCGGGAACGACACCGGGAGGGAATGGAAACGGTCTTCAAGGAGACGGTGCTCCTGGCCCGAACGATGGGGTTGGCAAAACTTGGGAACGTGGCGATGGATGGGACGAAGGTTCTTTCCGACACCTCCAAGCACAAGGCGATGAGCTACGGCCGGATGCAAGAGGAGGAAGAGAGGCTCAAGAGCGAGATCGACTTCTGGATGAAGAAGGCCGAGGAGGAGGACAGTCGGGAAGCGGGAACGCCGGAGAAATCCGGAAGCTTGCCAGCTGCGCTGGCGGATGGGAACGCCCGCAAGGAAACGATCATCCGGGCGAAGGAGGAGATCGCGCTCCGGGAAGAAAAACGGAAGAAGATCCAGACCGCCAAGGCGGAGCTCGAAAAACGGGAGGCTGAGGAAAATCCGGGAAAGGCGATCGAGAACACGAAGCAGATCTCGTTTGCGGATCCGGAGGCCCGTGTCTTCTCGAAGAAGAGCGAGGGAACGGAATATGTGTACAACGCACAGGTGGCGGTGGACATGGGGTCTCAGATCATTCTGGGAACGACCCTGATCAATACGGTGAGCGACAGCCGGGCGGTGGAAGGGATGCTTGAAAAGATCAAGGAAACGGCTGGAGAACGCCCCGAGATGCTGGTGGCCGATGCGGGCTATGGAAACGTGCACACCCTGGAAGCCTGTGAGAAGGCGGGAGTGATCCCGGTGGTGGCGACCGCCCGGGAGAGGAAAAAAGCGGAGGGAGAGGAGGAAGCGCCCCCTCTTCTCTCCGGGTTCGTTCTGGAGGAGACGGAAGGATCGCTGGACACCCTCCGTTGTTCCCACGGGATCCTCTTCGTCTGGATCTACTCAAGCTTTGGGAAGAAGCGGACCTATCGGGCAGTCGAGGAAGAATGTGCCTGCGGCTGTCCCGAAGAACTGCGTGTGGAAGAAACAGCCTGGGCCCGTTTCAAACTCCGGCAGAAGCAAAAGGAGAACGAAGCGGTCTATCGGCGCCGGAAAACGACGGTCGAGCCAGTTTTCGGGCAGATCAAGTCCGGCATGGGGTTTGTGCACTTTTTCTGTCGGGGGTTAGAGAAGGTTCAGAGCGAATGGAATCTGGTGTGCGGGGCGTTCAACCTGAAGAAGCTGATGGCCTGGAAACAGCGCCTCGTGAACGGACCGGCGCCGGAGGGCGCGGGCCGAGATAAAAAACGTGGAACATTCCCTAAAGCGGCCTTTCCCCGCGGCCTTTTTCCGGGAATGATGGCGGAAAATGCCCTCTGAAAGGGGGCATCTTCCCTTTTTTGATCAAATATCGGTCAGATGGAGAGGGGAGTCCGAAAAAACTCCAACTCTGACAGCGATCGGAGGAAATGTGAGCGTGAAAAACGGGCGTCATCCGGTTGACGGACCGATTTTTGATTTTTCTTATTTCCCAGGCTCCTAGAGTCTCATCCAACGATCTCTCCAAAGGAGATGGGGTTCAAAGAGGACTGGAGACAACAAAAAATCTGGAGAGTGCTGGCTTGAGCTATCCACAACCAGTCATCAGTACTGCCTCATGTCCTTTCGCCACCAGCATGGTAACCCTCATCCTATAAAAATTGCATCTCATCTCCACCGACATCAGAATTTTTGACTTATTTCCCAGCCTCAGCCTACCTGCTTTTAAAGTATGCAAATTGCAGTCTCTTACCATATTGAACAAGGGAGTAAAACTTGACATGTTCCCATCAAAAAAAACTACACTTGTAACAAGAATCGCTTTCTGATGAGTCAAGAGTCTGACCGGGAATCAATGTTTCCCTCCTGAAAACAAGGTTCATATCCATGCCAGATGAAGGAAATCTTCTCCAGAAAATGGAAAAAAAAGACGCCCTTCAATCTTCCCGTGGAGAGATGCACCCGTTTACCCTCTCGTTTTTGAACCCGCTCCTTGAAACATCCTATCAGGAAGCGATCGTTCCCCGACTCAAAGTTCAAAGCCGCTGGGCAATTATTATCGGCGTTTTCATCTACATTGTTTCCGGTGGAATTGATCCATGGCTAATTCCCAAAAACGATCAAGGCTTTCTTTGGCTCATCAGGGGGATGGTTTTACTCGTTGGAGCATGGGCCATCCTCATGACCTATCGATCATCCTTTTCCAAAACACACCCGCTAACACTCTCAATCACCGCTTTTGCTGCCGGTTTTTTTTTCCTCCTCGCCATGAGCCACATTCCAGCCTCCCCGGAGCAGGTCTACTATGTTGGCATCATTCTCATCACCTTCTGGATCTATAACTCCATCGGACTTCGCTTCTACCATTCAGTCAGGCTCAATCTTCTCTTTTTCCTGTCCTATTTTTTCCTGCTTGATCAGCACTTCCACTACCCACCACACACCATCTTCAACCATCTCTTCTTTATTGTTTCCGCCAACATCATTGGCGGAATCACCGGATACATCATGGAAAGACAACGAAGAAAACTGTTTATCCGAGAATATGAGCTTGATGAAGAACGAAACCATCAGCTGCTAAGATCCCTCCATGACCGGCTGACAGGGCTTCCCAATCGGGAACTTCTCGATGACCGCATCGGACAGGCCATTATTCATGCGCAACGGGGCAAATTTGATGCCGCCGGACTTTATATCGATATCGATGGCTTCAAGACAATCAATGATACCTGGGGACATGAAGTCGGAGACTGGATCCTGGTCAGGACATCGGAAAGGATCCTGTCCGTCCTCCATCCCGAAAATACGCTATCTCGAATTGGAGGAGACGAGTTTTTCCTTTTGCTTGAAAAGGTTGCGTCCGAACATGAAGCGGTTTCAGTCGCAAAGGGACTCATCCGGGTGCTGGCCCTTCCATTTTCGCACCCGGAGATCCCAGAGCCTCTTTCTATCAGTGCAAGTATCGGGATATGCCTGTTCCCCTTTCACCAATGTTCGACAAAAACAATTATCCATACGGCCGACCAGGCCATGTACCATGTCAAGAAAAATGGAAAGAACGCATACCGGATCGCGCCCAGAGCCGAAATCTCCTTCCATGAGGAGCCCGATACGGCATGAATTCTCCAAAGATCTCTCAGAAAGGAAGCCATATGCATCAACCTTCAGCACAACCCCTCATACTCTCCGGGAATAAACCATGCGGCCTCTCCCTCACCTATCGGCATCTCCCGGAAAGAAATGCGAAAAAAGTACTTCAAAACCTGAGCCAACATTTTGATCCGCAAAAAGGAATCATCGGGCTTGGAGAACCCCTTGTATCGGCTTTCTCCAGAAAAGTTCCGGGGCTCAGAACTTTTCCCGGACTTTCCGGCGCCAATTGTTCATCTCCTTCCACTCAGGGAAGCCTTTGGATCTTCCTCCAGGGAAATGACCGCAGTGAAATTTTCGATCAACTGCTCCCACTTTCGGATATTTTAAATGACTCCTTTTCTCCTGACGACCAGATCGATACCTTTTTGTACGCCGGAGGAAAAGACCTTTCCGGCTATGAAGACGGAACGGAAAATCCTTCCGGCGAAAAGGCCCTGGACGTTGCAATTGCGACTGAAAGGGAAGGGGTTGCAGGATCAAGTCTTGTCGCAGTCCAGAGATGGGTCCACGATCTCAAACACTTCCGGACTCATTCACAAAACGAACGGGACAATATTATCGGGAGAAAGCAGGCAACCAACGAAGAGATTCTTGATGCCGATCCCTCGGCCCACGTCAAAAGAAGCGCCCAGGAATCCTACACACCTCCGGCCTACATGCTAAGAAGATCCATGCCCTGGGCCTTGAATCTTGAACAGGGTCTTGAATTCATTGCTTTCGGAAAAACGCTTGATCCCTTTGAACATGTCTTGCGGCGCATGATGGGACTGGATGACGGCATCGCCGACGCCCTTTTTACCTTCTCAAGACCTGTCAGGGGAGGATATTACTGGTGCCCGCCAATTATGGGGGATCGACTCGATCTCCGTTTTCTGTTTGACTAAAAGGCACTGACATCGAGAATCTGCCAGGATCAGGAAAGATCATCAGCTGCACTCTGGACGTTCCGGAGAATCAGAAACGTCCAGGTCATGTCTAGCCCAGGAGCATCGTTGCCCCCATCCACGAATCAATCGTCCGCCATGGAACTCATCAGGAAATATCGGGGGTTTTCCCTCCTTTTAACCATTGTGCTTTCAATCCTGGGCGCGCTCAAGGCATGGAATCTCCCCATGACCCTGTATCCGTCCATCGACTTTCCCAGAGTCTCTGTTATTGTCCGCTCTCCGGATATTCCCTTTGCGGAAATGGAAAGCCGGATCACAAGACCTGTGGGAATTACCCTGAGAGGCGTGCAAGGCGTCCGGGAACTCAACTCCCGAACGATGCAAGGATCCGCCGAGTTCTTTCTCCGATTTTCCTGGAATGAACAAATGTCTCTGGCATTGCCGCGGGTAGCACAGGCTATTGAACGCATCCGGGGAGATCTTCCTCCCGGAACCAGTATCCAGGCAATCAGGATGTATCCTTCCGATACGCCTGTCCTCACAGTGGCGCTTTCTTCAAACTCCAACAACCTGCCCCAGATCACAAGGATTGCAAAGACCAGACTGATCCCTTATATCTCAAACCTTCCGGGAGTCTGGAAATCCGAAATTGCCGGAGGCAAAAATCCGGAGATCCATGTCGAGGTTGATCCATACAAGCTCGCCGGAGCTCACCGGACATTTTCGGATGTTGTCAGCGCACTATCCACCCAGAACAAAATCGGTGTCATTGGACCAAGAACCGAGAACCACCGCCTCAAGACAGTCCAGATCGACAACACAATGACCGGAACATCGGCGATCAGCAGGATCTTCCTGCCATCACCCTCAGGAGTCCCCCTTCCGATCGACCTTCTGGCAACGGTTCATCGTGGAGTCAGACCTTCCGACGAAACGATCAGGATCAGCGCCAATGGATCCCCCGCAGTCCTCCTTCTCATCTACCGTGCCCATGGAGGCAACGCCCTGACCATTCAGAGAGCCCTTCTTTCACATATGGACGAGTTTAAGAGGCTTCTCCCGAAGGGATGCACCCCGGCCATCGTGTACGATCAGGGAGAACTTGTTCACGATGCCATCCGGCACGTCCTGTGGGCTCTTGCCATCGGCCTCGCCGGCGCGATGGCCATCGTCATCCTGATTCTCAGGCGAGTCTCACCCATTCTCCTGATGGGAGCACTTCTTCCTGCAATCCTGTTTATTTCCGCGGGCATTCTCGGACTCCTTGGTGAAACATTGAACCTCATGATCCTTGGAGGGATTGCTGCCGGAGTTGGACTTGTCATCGACGACTTTATCGTCATCATCGAAGGGGGAAGACACGCTCTCAGAATGAGAGGCCTCCTGGTCCCATTCATTCTTTCAGGGCTGATCACCATTCTCGCCCTCGTTCCTCTCTTTGGCATGAATGGGCTCGTAGGCGCCTTCTTCAAGCCATTGGCCATCTCCTTCGTAACGCTTTTGGGCGTTTCTCTTCTGGTCAACACTTTTGTGACTCCGGCATTCATCCAGCAGGAAAGCGAGAGTCCGGAAGCGATCTCGACCAGGATGCTGACACGTCTCTCTCCAGCGCTCATTCTGGTGGGCGGAGCCATTCTGTTTGCCTTTCTGCTTTTGCCGCTAACCCACATCAAAACGAATTTCATGGCCAGAATGGACGAGGGCTCCTTCACCCTGGACTTTCATGCCCCGGTGGGAAGCTCCATCAACGACATGGACCGGGCAGTCCTCCGGGTTGAAAATCATATCCGAAGCCTTCCGGGTGTCATCGACACGACAAGAAGACTTGGAACGGAGATGGGGTTTTACATCACCGAACCCAACAAGGGCGATTTCGTGATCAGGCTTTCCGGGAACCACCCGAAGTCAACCTTCACTCTGATCAGGGAACTCAGGCCATGGGTTCAAAAAAATGAACCCGAACTGGACACCGACTACTCCCAGGTCATGGAGGACAGCCTCGGTGACCTGATCGGTGTTTCAGCTCCTGTGGTGATTGAAGTCCATGGTCCCAACAGAAAAGACCTTTTGGGGACAGCCCGCATGATCCAGCACAGTCTTGACGGGATCCCAGGGCTTGTCGATGTCCACCTGTCCGTCCGTCCCATGGGAGACACCCTTGACGGCCACGTGATCGCTCCCCTTGCCGCACTTTCGGGACTGACACCGGAATCCATCATCACACAGACAAGAGAAGACCTCATGGGAATCAACGCAACAACCGTCCTTTCTCCCAAGGGACCGCTTCCTGTCAGGGTTCTCTACCCTTCCCAGTACAGAAATGGGCTGATTCCCCTCTCCCACCTCCCGATGACCCAGTCCGACGGCTCCCTGATACCACTCTCCCAGGTAGTCACATTCGCCAATACTCCCCCCGCCATTGAGGAGGAGGACAAGAACCTCTCCCCGATCCTCCGGATAGAAGGACGTCTGGATCATGGAAATCTGGGCGGAGTGATCAAAGCGATCAAGACACGCATCTCCTCCCTCACTCTCCCGAAATCCTCGTGGGTCACTTACTCCGGTGCATACAAGCAGGAACAAAAAAGCTTCCGGACACTGGGAGAAGCCCTTCTGGGCTCGGTTCT
>JAKBTA010000009.1 GCA_021844645.1 Nitrospirota bacterium | reverse complement strand
CACAACGTCCTCCACGACCACAACTCTTCCGGATTGAGGCAGATCTCCTTCTATGGGGCTTTTTGTCCCATGACCTTTTTGCTCTTTCCTGACAACAAAAGACGGAATCGGACACTGATGAAGACCGCTGACAAGCGAAACAGCAACACTGATCGGGTCCGCACCGAGGGTAAGACCTCCAACGCCGTCCGGATGAAGTGGCTCGATCAGGTCAAAGAGGATGGATCCAATCAGAAACTGGGCCCGGGGATGCCCAAGTGTCGTTTTTTTTCCGTCAAGATATACGGGACTGACCTTGCCGGAAGACAGGACAAAGGGATTCTCCGGACGATACAGAAAAGATCGCTCATATAAAATCCGGAACAACTCCTGACGATCGATCTGGTTCGTGCGGGAACGATCCTGGGGATTTTGATTCCTTGGAGAAATGCGGAGGTCTGCCAATGATAAACCATTCCAATATGATAAAGAGATGAGTGACCAACGTGATCATGACGAGCAAGGTCCTCCGTTCCGGAAATTCATGCCTCCCGAACAGATCATGCCTTACCTGAAAAAACATTAGTGGGTTGTTGTATCCAAAAACAGGAATCAAAGTCAATCCAATCATTTTTTTAAAGCGGTTTTTGGGTCAAAGAGGATGAATTCCAATCGAAAGGGGAAGGAATTCATCCAAAAATCAGGTATGATGAGAAACCTCAAAACACCGGCGGAGTCTGTCGCCGGGAAACAGTCCCAGCGGTGAGACTACCGCCAAACACAGGATCCCCATTCATGTTCATCAATGAAGTCTGTACCCTCATGTGCGATGATATCCGCATCGAAAACACCAACAAGCTCATACTGATCGGTCTTTATACACCAAATCCGGCGACCCCGATCCCCATCATCGGCGTCAGGGGCCTTCCACTTTCCATTCCTTCCCTTACCTTTTTTCAGCTTCTGGACACAGACCTTACTGAAACGAGAACATTTCAGGCCAGGATCGAGCATCTCGACACCGGAAGGATGGCAGCTCCGGTTTTAAACGGGCAAATCCAGCTTGCCCCCGGACGGGTTCCCAACCTTATCAAGTTCACAGGCATCTCGATCACCAAGGAAGGCCAGTACAGCCTGGTCCTTGATATTGCAGACCACCCGGTCAAATTTACGAGTTCGTTCGACGTAAAGCTTTTTTAGACCATGAGACCAACCCTGGGGAGTGTGTTCTGCTGTCCGTAATAGGACAGGGAAACGCCGTACCACTCCCAGGCGTTCTTTCTGTGTTCCAGAAAATGGTTGTAGAGCCAGCGGCACTCTTCCAATTGTCGATTCAGGAGAGCTTCCTGTTTGCGGGGCGGATACAGCCGATACCTGAACGTTTTACGCATGTTGTTGCTTTAGTTTGAAAAATGAGACAATGCAAGCATTCATCCATCTCTTGGCGAAAGAACCTAAGAGGGGGAATTCTGCGTTGAACATGCTAAAGCTGTCAGAACTGTGCGTTGGAACATTAACAATAAGGAGTCGAAATGCTTCTTGTGGCAAACTGGAAAATGAATATGACCCGGGCCCAGATTGACGATTATGTTGACGTTTTGTCAGCTTCAGCGATCTGGCCGACGCTGGAAGAAGCGGGGATCGAAATTGCCCTCGCTCCTTCCAGCGTCTACCTTGATCACCTTGTCAGGGTCATCCGACAGAAAGAACTTCCGGTTCGTGTCATTGCACAGGATGTCTCAACAAGAACATCGGGGGCATTCACGGGAGAGGTCGGAGTCCCCAATCTCCTGGATATCGGCGTAAGCGGAGTCATCCTGGGACACTCCGAGCGCAGGCGTTTTTTTGGGGAAACGGACGAAGATGTTTGCGACAAGACAGATCTCTGCCTGCGGGCCGGACTGATGCCGATCATCTGTTTTGGAGAATCAAGCTCTGACAGAAAATCCGGACAAGCCTTTGAGGTGATCAAGACCCAGCTGCAACCGGTTGCGGATCGGGCCGGAGTGCTTCGGGAAGACGGTGTCTATACAGCCCTTTTTCTCGCCTATGAGCCAATTTGGGCAATCGGATCCGGAGTCGTTGCCGGAGCATCGGATGTCTGTGAAGTGACCGCATATGGATTTGATGGATTTACCTGGCCGGAAAGACCTAAGTTTCTTTACGGAGGATCGATCACAGCCGATAACATTGTTGAAATTTCTGCATGCGACAAATTATCGGGCTTCCTTGTCGGAAGCTCCTGGCTTGACCCCAAATCCCTCCTGCGCTCCGCCCAGAAAATTGCTTCGGTCATCATGGAAGGCTCACTGAGCAGAAGGGAGCATTGATCAGCTCCCCACCACTGAACTTGAGAAGCGGTTGTCATGGAGAGCAAGTCAAGTATTCACTTAAGACCGCAACAGACATATGGCTTGTCGCTGTCGGAAACCTTGGCAATCGCCCGGATCACCGCCTGAGAGGGAAGAGGCGAAAAACTTCCCGGACTTCCTGGCACAGAAGATCATGGAGATCATAGGCATTGAAGACCTTGGCAAAGAACGCCTTTTCGGAGATCCAGCCACACGCCTTACTGAACCATTCCATCGGTTTAAAAATGACCCTGCCCTCTTCATCCGTCGCCATCAAATCAACCCAAGGTCATCTTCTTGGAGATTCTTCCCGTTTGAAAACATTCCTGAAATCAACCCCTAAAAGAAAGAAGAGCGCATTCCTCCCTCCTGGCAAGAAACGCCTGAGAGGGAGAATCCTGCGCGAAAACGGATGAAGCCCCTGAAGAAGCGGAGTGCATTGGCCGGCAACCTTTCCTGCCCCACAAGCTTTCTTTCGATTCTCGAAGAAGCCAGAAAGGCACCTCCCCTGAGAGCCGCAGTCGTCAATGCATCAGATCCACTGGTTCTCGAAGGCGTACTCGAAGCCATGAAGGAAAACTTCATACACCCTGTCCTTCTGGGAAACGCCTCGGTGATCAATGATTTTTTCAGCCGCAACCCCGCCCCTGTTCCCGTCGAGATCATTGAAACCGGCTCCGACCGTGAAGCGGCCGATCAAGCCGTTTCTCTTTTCACAGACGGCTCTGTTCAGATCCTCTTAAAAGGCCATATCCATACCGATACGCTATTACACTCGTTTATTAAAAAAATCCCGCTTTCCACCAGAATTTCCCATGTCTTTGTCGCAGAGCTTCCCTCGTATCCCAAACTTCTTTTTGTCACCGACGCCGCGGTCAACATCTCCCCGGATCTCTCCAGCAAAATGTCCATCACCCAAAACGCAATCGATTTTGCAATTCTTATGGGCATTCAGACGCCACATGTTGCCATTCTTTCCGCCATAGAGACCGTCAATCCGTCCATACCGTCAACAATCGATGCCGCATGTCTTTCAAAAATGTCGGAAAGGGGGCAAATCCATGGAGCAGTCATTGACGGTCCACTTGCTTTCGATAATGCCATTTCCGCCGAATCGGCCAGGGAGAAAGGGTTCGAAAGTCCTGTTGCAGGAATAGCCGATATTCTTGTCGTACCCGACCTGGTGTCAGGAAACATTCTGGCAAAAAATCTCGAATATTTTGGAGGAGCCACATTGGCAGGAGTCGTTATTTCGAGCCATTCTGTTCCGGTCGTACTGACATCGAGATCGGACCCTCCCCGATCCAGACTTTTGTCAACAGCCATAGCGGTCCTGGCCCATGAACGGCTTGCCCGGAAAAAACTCGGCAACATATAGGAGGGAACGTCCCTCAATCGGTCAATTCGTTGCAACCCTCAAAACCCGGGCGTAATCTCTATACATTAGGTCTTGGCCTTTCATCTCCTCGGTTCATGCCTCAAATATCCTCTGCGGTTGCTCAATAACAGCCGGAGAGGGGGAGAACAGCGATGATCGGGATCCGTATTCATGGAAGAGGAGGGCAAGGGAGCGTTTCCGCAGCTTACCTTCTCGCCCTGGCGGCCTTTGAAAGCGGACTGTATGCCCAGGCCTTTCCCAGCTTTGGAGCCGAACGCCGTGGTGCTCCAATCAGCGCGTTTGTTCGGATCGATAAACTCCCTTTCGCACGCCACTGTCAGATTCTTTCTCCTGATTTCCTGATCGTCCTGGACGACTCCCTTCTGTTTCTGCCTGAAACACTCAGAGGATTTGATCCTTCCGGAGGGATTCTTGCAAACTCCGGGAAACAAGCCTCCGATATCATGGAAAAACTTGCTCAAAGGGGTCTTTCAATACGTGAAAACATGAAAATAGCGACGGTCAAAGCAACAGAGATCTCATTGTCCCATCTTGGAAAACCCATCCCGAACACCGTTCTTGTTTCAGCCTTTCTCTCTCTGACCGGGACCATACCCGGAGCATGTCTTGAAAAGGCACTTGCCAGGCGATTCTCCGGAAAAACCCTTGAAGCCAACCTCACGCTGGTCAGGGAGGCAGCCGTCAAGGTGGAAAAAAATGCATGGGCAGCCTTGCCCGAAAAAGACAGGAGTCAAGCCCATGCTTGAAGCTCTGGAAGGATCCCAGGCTATTGCAAGGGCGGTCGCCATGTGTCGCCCCCAGGTCGTGGCAGCTTATCCGATCACTCCACAAACCCATATCGTGGAAGGGCTTTCAGGACTCATATCAAGTGGCACCCTTTCCGCACAATACATAAGCGTAGAAAGCGAATTTTCCGCTGCATCCGTTGTCATGGGCGCCTCAGCCGCCGGCTCCCGCTCCTATACCGCAAGCGCAGCCCAGGGAATCCTCCTCATGACGGAAGTCCTCTACAATACCGCAGGGCTCAGGATCCCCACTGTCATGACGGTCGCAAACCGGGCGGTCTCGGCCCCCCTTTCAATCTGGAACGACCATCAGGATTCAATGTCCGTTCGTGACAGCGGATGGATCCAGCTTTATTGCGCCAGTAACCAGGAAGCGGTAGATACCACCATCCAGGCCTTTTTCATCTCTGAGAAAACCGAAATTCCGGTCATGGTCTGCGTCGATGGCTATACACTGACCCATACGCTCGAACCGGTCGATCTCCCGGCACAGGAAGATGTCGACGCCTTTCTTCCCCCCTTTCGTTTTCGCAGAACACTTGATCCGGGAGCTCCCTTGACCGTGGGAACCCTTGTTTCTCCCGATTTTTTTACCGAAGCCCGCTATATAAACCACCAGGCCATTGAAAATGCAAAAGAGATCATCCGGGAAGCGGACGATCTCTTTTTTGGGCTGACCGGTCGCCGTTCAGGAGCCCTTATCTCCCAGTCGGGGAACCCTTCCGGAAAAACCGGAGTTCTGGTAATGGGGTCTGTCTTTGGCACGCTGTCGGATGCCTTGGCCTCCCATGATGAGAAAGATCAGATCCGGCTCTTAAAGCTTCGATCATTCCGACCATTCCCCAACGAAGAGCTTCGGGAGGCAGTCCGTGGACTCGAGACACTCATTGTCCTCGACCGTTCACTTTCTCCCGGAAGTGGCGGAGGCATTCTGGGCATGGAGGTCCGATCAGCCCTTTTTGGACAGAAATCTGCACCAAGGATCATCAATGCTGTCGCTGGACTCGGCGGACGAGACCTTCCTCTCTCCCTCCTCGGAAGCCTCGTTAACCTTTCAAAATCGCCCGATACTCCGGAATTTCTTTTTGCAGATATCAAGCGTTCCCGAATCTCGGAAGAAATCTTTCCTGTCAAAAAAACAAATCATGCGGAGAAATCATCATGGAAGAACTTCCCCTGAGCGCTTCGCTGAACCTCCTGAGAGAACAGCAACCCAGATTTACCGGGCTTGAGGCCGGCCATCGCGCATGCCAGGGCTGTGGGCAGGCATTGGCCGCCAGACTGGTCCTTGAAGCGGCAGGTCCGGACGTCATTGTCGCAAACGCCACCGGATGCCTGGAAATTTTCAGCTCAGCCTGGCCTGAGTCTGCATGGAGAACACCATGGATCCACTCGCTTTTTGAAAACACCGCGGCCGTTGCATCGGGAATAGAGGCCGCAATGCGGGCACAGGGAAAGTCAACGCGCGTTCTCGCATTTGCCGGGGACGGAGGGACTTTCGATATTGGCTTCCAGGCCCTCTCCGGAATGCTTGAACGCAATCATTCGGTCCTTTATGTCTGCTTCGACAATGAAGCCTACATGAATACCGGTGTCCAGCGTTCAGGCTCCACCCCGCACGGAGCCTGGACAACAACGTCTCCCGTCGGCTCAAAAACAAGAGGAAAAAGACACTACAAGAAAGATCTTCTCTCCATCATCAGCGCCCACCGGATGCCTTATGCGGCAACCGCCTCCATCGCCTACCCGTCCGATCTTCGCTCAAAGGTCAGAAAAGCCCTCGGAGAAGAGGGATCGACCTTCATTCTCGTTCACTCTCCCTGTCCGCTGGGATGGGGCCATGAAAGCCGCCTGTCGGTGGAAATCGACCGGCTTGCCGTTGAAACAGGACTCTTTCCGATCCTGGAGATGGACAGGGGCAACGTCATCAATGTCATGCCCATCCGGAAAAAACGCCCTGTGATTGACTACATAAGAACACAGGATCGTTTCCGCCATCTTCTTGAAGAGTCCGAGATTGCCCAGGAGGAGCGCGACCATCTCCAGGCCCTGTGCGACTTCAATATAGAACGTTATGGACTGATGGTCGGCCCTGAAGACGACCCTTCCCGGCTCGATACCCAATCCGCAGACACCGTCACGAGAGGCGGTGAACGATGGGCATAAACGACAGGGAAGAGATCGCACCCGGAATCCAGGCCGGGAGCATTGCCTCACCCGTGACCTCCCTCCGTAACTTCACCGGGTCATGGAGAAGCGAGAGACCGGTCTACACACCAACCGATGCCCCTTGCCACTTTGGCTGTCCCGCCCATGAAGAGATCTCTGCATGGCTTGGACTCATGGCTTCAGGAAACACAAGGGGCGCATGGGAAAAGCTTGTCGAAACCAATCCATTCCCCGCCATTTCAGGAAGGGTCTGTCCCCACCCCTGTGAATCATCATGCCACCGGGGCTCCTATGACAGTGCTGTTGGCATCCACAACGTGGAACGGGCACTGGGAGATCTCGCCATCAGGGAGGAATGGACTTTCCCCATGATGCCTTCTGACCATACACTTCCTCCGGTTGCCGTTGTGGGAGCGGGACCTTCCGGACTTTCTGCCGCCTATCAGATGAGAAAAAGGGGATACCGGGTCACTGTCTTTGAAGCTCTTTCAGAAGCTGGAGGAACGATCCGGAGTGCAATCCCCTCTTACAGACTTGACAGGAAAGTTCTTGACAGCGAGGTCACCCGCCTTTTCTCCACAGGCATTCTTTTTCGTCCCCGCCAGCGCCTGGGACGCGACTTTTCCCTTGAGGAGCTTGAATCGGACTACGGTGCCGTCTTTCTCGCACCAGGAGCACAGAAGAGCCGGAACTTTGATGTGGGAGGAACGACACCGGCCTCGATGAGACATGGCCTGGAAATACTGAAGGAATACCAGGATATCGGACAGGTCCCCCGCTGGAAAAAAGTCGTTATCGTCGGCGGAGGAAATACGGCCCTTGATCTGGCTCGCGTCCTTCTGAGAACGGGGAGCGGCGAAGTTCACATCATCACCGAAGAGTCCCTCCCCGGACAAGAGACCACAAAAGAGGAACTGATGCCGGGAAATCCCCAGGAAATCGCCAGAGCCATCTCCGAGGGGGTGACCATCCATCCCAACAGAGCCGTGAACCGGCTCATCCTTCAGAATGACAGGGTCATTGGAGTGGAGCTTGTCCATGCCCGGAAAAAACATTTCCCGGGAACGACCGGACGGGACTCCTTCGAAGGAACGGAATCCGTCATGATGGCGGACCAGATCATTCCAGCCATAGGACAGATCCTCTCCCCGGACGGACTTGAAAACATCGCCCATGGAAGGTCCCGGCTGACAGTTGATCGCAATGGATTTCTGACGGGATCCCGTCGCATATTTGCCGCAGGCGATGCCTGCCCCGGGGGAGGAACCGTCAGCCATGCCATTGGAAGCGCCTGCAAAGCTGCCGATGCCATGAACCTCTTTCTCTCGAGAGAAGTCATTCCTCCCGATTGGGAGGCAAAGTCTCCCCTCCCTTTCGAAAATCTGAATCTGAACTATTTCGATTTCTCTTCCCCGATGACCCCGCCCGTCTCCAGCACAGAGATCCTGTCCTGGGATGAACCAGAAGAAAGTTTTTCCGAAGAGGTGGCCCGGAAAGAAGCAGGCAGATGCCTGTCCTGCGGAGCATGCCTTCGCTGTGACAATTGCTGGACACTCTGCCCCGACAATGCCGTCCTCAAGTCATCAGGAACAAATCGTTC
The DNA here is from genome assembly GCA_021844645.1 of Nitrospirota bacterium. The sequence continues at coordinate 22,484 of JAKBTA010000009.1, read as the reverse complement.
TCCCTATATTCTGGATTACGGATTTTGCAAGGGTTGCGGGATCTGTGCGCATGAATGCCCCACGGGATTCATCAAGATGATCCCCGAGCCCTGAAAAATTCCGGTTGCATCATGAAAGACAGAAACAGGAAAGAGAAAACGGACAGGAGTCAAAACTCCCGAATGAGAAAATACTCATACTGACAAAAGGGATTTCGCTGAACGATTACATTGGTGCCGAAGACGGGAGTCGAACCCGTACGGCTTTCGCCACACGCCCCTCAAACGTGCGTGTCTACCATTCCACCACTTCGGCACATGAAACGAGGACAAGGCCGGCATTCTAGCAAAAGAACAGACAGATCGCAACAGCTCCTAACGATCAATCCGTCCGGACCCCGGACGGCCGCCGGAAAGGGACAGCAAAAAGTATCCCAGATAAAAAGTGACAACACCGATGATGAAGAGCTTCAACAAAAACATCATCGTCATATTCCGGAAAAAGAACAGGATAATGTCCGCAAAAGTGATCGCCAGCCCAAGGGCCTGGATCGATCTGGCCAACGCCCACATCACGATTGTTCACCCCTTTTCAAAACGCACGACCGCACACGATCGGAAACACTCTGTCCAAACCATTCCCCATAGAGGACAAGACGATCCGAAAAGTCCGGATTTTCCCTGAAAAAAGCCAGATCCACCCGGGATATCTCCTCCAGGGGCAGCTTCTCAAGCAGAAGAGCTTCCCGAAGGCATCCATGCTCAATGGAGATGGTTTCAATACCTTCCTCCCTCAGCATGGCCCCCATCTCCCGAACAATCATCCTCGAAAAAAGCGGATCCGGCGGAGAAGATGTGGCGGCAATCAGAAGGGAACCCATGTTATCCTGCGCAAGAGACCGCATCGTTCGCCCGGCCGAAATCGTCGCCGTGTCGCAAAACCCGCCGGCCGACTTCACCCTCACGGCAATCTCCCCATTCAGTCTCGAATCATCGGTCATCGCCCACACCAGGCAGTACCCCGTCTCATCTCCAGGATGATATTCCCTCCTGATCCATTCGATCTGGCCCGACAATGCCCACCCTTCGACTTCTTCCAAAGCCACCGGAGAAACGACACGGACCCTGGCACCGGAAGAAAGAAGCCGCCGGATTTTCCTTTGAGCCACCTTTCCAGCCCCGACAACCAGTGCCGGATGATCATAAAGATCAAGAGCCAGCGGGAAAAGGGACACCGCTAGATCTCCCCTTCCCTTTGCCAGTAATCCAGAAGAACCTTCGATTTTTTGGCATAGGGCGAATTGGGGGACTGCCGGATCAGCTTTTTCAGAATTCTCGCCGCCCGGGATTTCTCTTTCAGCTTGAAAGAGGAAAGGGCGTAATAATATTGGGACTTTTCGTAAATCGTCGAATCCGGATACTTCAGAAGGATCGTATTGAAACGGCCCTGCGCCGCCTTGTAGCGTTTGGTCTTGTAATAGAAGTAGCCTACATAGAAATGAGACTTGGAAAGACGGTCCCTGCAGTAAGCCACTTTTTTCTGGGACCTTGCAACATAATCAGAATCCGGATACTCGTCGATCACCTTCTGAAAGTCGGCAAGCGCCTTTCTCAAGGGAGTCGGATCACGGTCGATGGACAAAATCCGGTAGTAGTCACACAACGCCATCCGGTACTGGGCAAATGCCGCCAGAGGATGGGTCGGATGAAGTTCGAGGAAGCGCTTGTACTCTCCTCTGGCCTCAATAAAGTCACCCTTGAAATAAAATCGCGAAGCCTCATCAAGCAACGCTGAAGTTCCGAAACGTTTCGTCCGGAATGCATGGGTATGGCTGTCAGTCGGTTTCGGGTCCCCAAGACCAAGGATTGAACAGCCGGAAAAAGCCAGGATCAAAAGCACAAACAGACCGGACCGGACAATACTGGAAAGTGGACTTCGAGCAGCCATCCACTCAAAAGACATGATAGAATCCTCCCATGAATCTTCATTCCCCCAAAAAGATCAAACTCCGTCCATCATCCCATACCCCCGCCAGAAGAGTCTACATTCGGGCCATCGGGTGGAACCGGCGGGTCAGCTTTTGTTCCAATGAGGATATCGGCGAAAAAACAGGCCATCGGCCACAAACCATTTCAGATCTGACCGGAATACAGAGCCGGTCACGCTGGGAAGGGGATCCGGTCGATCTTGCCATGGGAGCCATCATTGACCTGGCGAAAAACACGGACCAGGAACTGATCCGGGGGATAGACCTCATCATTGTCTCGACCTCGACACCGGCCCTTCTTCTCCCGCAGACCGCAGCACTGATCTCCGCCGAGATGGGAGCCTCCGGACGCGGCGTCCCGGCCTTTGACCTGCATGCTTCCTGCAGCGGCTATATCTATGGCCTGACGGTAGCCAGATCGATGATCCAGTCGGGAGGACACCAAAACGTCCTTCTCGTGACTCTTGAAAAAAAATCCCTGCAGCTTTGTCCGATTCACGGAGCGGAAACAGCGATCCTCTTCGGGGACATGGCGACCGCCACGCTCCTGTCCGGGGTAACCGGAGCATTCAGGATTGAGGGAAGCCACATCGGAGCCAAAGGCGAGCTGGCACCCATTATTTTTCGAGAGGCCGATTCCTGCAACGGAGCCCCCATTCTGAGAATGGACGGAGGAAGAGTCTACAGGGAAGCCATCCGGACACTGGAACGGGAGATTCCGTCGTTTCTCGAGCGGTTCAAAACGGAGATCCCTGAAATCGACCTTTTTGTTTTTCACCAGGCCAATGGCCGCCTGATCGATTCGCTGGCAAGGCGGCTTGACCTCGACCGGGCAAAGATTCCCGTATCACTCACCCGCTTTGGAAACACCTCTTCATCGAGCATCCCTCTCACGTTGGCCCTGCACCTTGAAAAAAAGGGGGAAATACCAGAAAAAGTCCTTCTTGGCGCGTTTGGCGGGGGAGCAACCTTTGGAATGGCACTTCTGACCCAAAACCATCTCCGTTAATCCTATTCCACTAATCCTCTTCCACCGACCCCATGGACCTGAGCTTTCGATGAAGCGAGGTCCTGTCGACTTTCAGGGCCTCCGATGCGCGGGTGATGTTTCCGCCAAAACGGTCAAGAACACTCTGGATGTAGTCCCTTTCAAAAACCTCCCGGGCCTCCTTCAGAGAGAGCCCCTCGCCCCCGGTCCTGCCGGACTGGGTCAGGGACGGGCCGAGAATCTGACGAACCTCCCCTTCCGAAATATGGCTTTGGGAACTCATGATGAGAAGTCGCTCTATCAGATTCTTCAGCTCACGGACATTCCCCGGCCAGGGATAGGAAATCAGCAGCTCAAGAGCCTCAGGGTCGATCGCCCTCGGTTTCAGTCCTTCCCGCTCGGAAAGCTCCGACATGAAGTGGTTGATCAGTACCGGAATGTCCTCAGGCCGGTCCCTGAGGGCAGGAACATGGACGGGAATGACATTAAGCCTGTAAAAGAGATCCTCACGAAATTCCTTCAGACGGATAAGCTCCCTGAGATCCTTGTTGGAAGCCGCCACCACACGGACATCCACAGGGATATCCCTGTGGCCGCCAAGACGCTGCAGAACCCTCTCCTGCAATACGCGCAGAACCTTTGCCTGGGTCTGGGGACTCATGTCCCCGATTTCATCGAGAAACAATGTCCCCCCCGAAGCCAGCTCAAACTTTCCCTTTCGGGTGGAAACAGCCCCGGTAAAAGCCCCCTTCTCATAGCCGAACAGCTCACTTTCGATCAGGTTTTCAGGAATGGCCGCACAATTGACATCGATAAAAGGTCCTCTGGAACGATGGGAAAGACGATGAATCTCGCGGGCGACAAGCTCCTTCCCCGTACCATTTTCTCCCTGGATCAAAACCCAGCCGTTGGATGGAGCAGCCCGGGAAATTTCTCCGAGAAGAGCCTTGATCGCCACACCACTTCCCACGATGGCCCTCTCCCTCGACACAATCGTCCGAAGCAGCCGATTTTCCTCTTCGAGTCCCTTTTGTCTCAATGCATGGGAGGCGGCAATCAGGACCTTGTCCAGGGAAAGAGGTTTTTCGATATAGTCAAAAGCACCGGATTTGATCGCCCTGACGGCGGTCTCGATCGTTCCATGGCCGCTCATCACAATAACCGGAAGGTTGGGGAAACGCTCGCGACACTCGGACAAAAGCTCGAGTCCGTCTTCATTCCCCAGCCAGACGTCAAGAAAGACGACATCCGGAACCTCATCCTCCAGAAGCTTTCTGAAGACCTCTCCGGAAGGGGCCATAAGGGGCTGGTAGCCTTCATCGGACAGAACCTGGGAGAGCGTTTTGAGTATATTCGGTTCATCGTCACAGACTAAAATCGTTTCTCGATGCATCAGACAGCCTCGGATAGGGGTTCTTCCCCCGGGGGTACCGGGAAGGTCATGGTAAAGATGGCACCCCCCTCAGGGGAGGTCGTGTATTCGATGGATGCGTCATGTTCCTGGACAATTCGGTGAACAATGGCAAGGCCAAGTCCCATTCCCTGCTTTTTTGTTGAAAAATAGGGAAGGAAGATACGACCGACATGCTCCGGAGAAATCCCTGGCCCATGGTCCCTGAAGATAACCTTCAGGTTTTTTTCCTCCACGGAAAAAAAAACGCTGATATCGATCCTTCCCTTGTCACCCATGGCCTGGATCGCATTTTCAAACAGGTTGACGAAGACCCTCCTGATCGCTGCACGATCAATGCGGATGAGAGGAAGGTTTTCCGACACGCTGCATTCTACCACAAGGTTTTTATGAGCCGACCGGTAAAGAGTCACCACATCGTTCAGGACCGGAACAATAGCCCCCTTTTCCGGGCGGGCCCTGGGAAGTCTCGCATATCCCGAAAATTCATCGACGAGATGCTTCATTCCCTGTACTTCATCAACAATCGTCTGAATCGCCTCCTTGAAAACAAGAGGGAAATCCTCCGACTTTTCGTCGAATTTTCGCTGAAGCCTCTCGGCTGAAAGCCTGATAGGGGTCAGAGGATTCTTGATCTCGTGGGCAATGCGCTGAGCAACTTCCTGCCAGGCAAGGGAACGCTCCGCCGTCCGCTGTGCGGTCACATCGTCAAAAACCATCACTGCCCCCCCCTGCGGCTCTCCAGGAACGGGATTCAGGCGATTGATCCGGAGCCGGACATTTCTCCCGCTTCCACCCGGCCGCTCGATCAGGATTTCCTCTTCGCTGGAGGCAAGCCCCATCCGCCGCATCCGGTCAAGAATTGTCATGAAGATCGACAGTGAAGGATAGGAAAGGAGACGAGGGGATTTTCCAAGAACCTCCTCCGGAAGAATCCCCAGAAGAACGCCCGCTGAATGATTGAAGGTCGTCACCATGTCCTGCCCGTCGGTCGAAAGCACGCCGGAACCGATATGTTCAAGAACCGTCTCCATATACTCACGGCGCCGCTTCAGCTCGTCATTGGTTTCCTTGAGCGACAGGTCGGAACGAAGAAGATCCGCGGTCATCTGGTTGAAAGAATGGATCAGAAGAGCAAACTCGTCCTGTCCCTCCTCATCAATGCGCACGGACAGATTCCCTCTTGCCACCTCCTCGGTCGCCTTTTCCAGTGTTCCGATGGGTTCGGTGATCCGGCGGGCAAGCTGGATGCCGAACCACACCGCTCCAAAAACGATGATCATCGTGATCATGAAAAAAAGAAGAATATAGGAATGGCGGATAGGGTTTCTAAACTCCGAAAGACGCGCATAGTCGTGAAAGGTTCTGGAAATGCTGTCCAGACGCTCGGGAATATCGCCGCTCATAAAGCTGTCGACCACAACCTCTCCCGAAAAGCCTCCCGACTGATCCGGAGGAAGGTTGAACGGAAAGACTCCCCGGACAAGATCCCCCAATCCGGTCACCGTCACAAAAGATCCTCCGGTGGCATAAAGCCTCGAAAGATCGTGGGCGGATGGCTCGACAAGCTGAACATCGACCGAGCTCGAAGAAGCGTACAGGGACGGATTTGGGGAGTTCTGGCCGGAAGGCAAGCGGTAGATCTCGATTCCCGATACCCCAAGGGTCCGGCGACGGCGGTCCAGGAACTCGGTCAGGGATTCCTTGTCCGCAAAAAGGGATCCCCTCGCAGAAAGCTCTGATGCAAGATCCCTTGCAACAAGAAGGTTCGCCGCACGCGTACGGTTTTCATATCCTTTTGTTATCAGATCAAGGGAACTCAGGACGGAACCCGACACCGGGAAACTGAACCATCGCTGTGCGGAACTGTTCAAGAATCCCGTTCCAACGACAAACAGAAGAACCGAGGGAATCAGGACCATCATCAGAAAAGCGCCTATGAGCTTCCATTTGAATCCCGCACCAAAAACCCCGGTTTTTCTTTCCCAGTAAGCCTTGATGACATTTCTGAAAAGGATGAGTAAAAGGGATGCCGCAAGAATGAAATCAATATTGAACAGGAACAGGACAATCAGGTGGGTAATAAGACGCGAAGACGCGTGAATGCCTGGACGCACAATCTCCAGAACCGTCAGAAAAACAGAAAGGAACAGGAAAGCCCCGATCAGAAAAAGCGGAGACCGGACCGTACGCCTCCACTTTTTATTCATCGCCCAGGACACGGGGGAACCTCCCTCAGGAAAAATCATCTCCCATCACTTTCTTCCAGAGGTTTTTCCATGATTTATTGTTAAAAAAATCTCCGGAAATCGGAATTCGGCGGAACACCCTGACCGTCATCGGAACCGACCCGAGAAAGGAAGGAGATGGTTCGTCGACGGCCATATCGACGTTGACACCCGGATTCGTCCCGGAAAACCGGGCAGACATTGTCCCGTGAACATGCCTTTTTCCCGAATCGATGAGAACCGGATCAAGCCGAAGAACAAACGGGGCGAAGTGCCCCTCAACCGAGAGGCGGTCAATCGCCTCCCCGCCCAGGAAAAGGGTTTTTCCGCTGAGAATGGCCTTCCCTTTCCAGCGATCGAATGGACCATGAATATATCCGTCCAGCCTGAGCATCCCCCTTATTTTGCTGCCCGTTTTGTCAACATGGGAAAGCATTGAAGAAAGCCCGGCCAGATCAAGGTTTCCATGAAAAAACAGGTCCAGAAACGGAGACTCGCTAATCTGGGTGACCCGTCCCTCAATTGAGACATGGGAAGGATCCTGCAGGAGGTCAACCCTGAAGTCACGAAGGGTACCCGAGTCAAAGGACCCGCTGAGTCTTGTGGCAGGAACCCTCAGGGGACCACCGGGAAAATGGAGCGTGAGCGGACCGGAACGAAAACGGGCACGAAAACGGTCCATCAGAAGATTGGGCCTGATCTCCCCGGAAAGTCCCTGTATCTTGAGAATCACATTTCCGTTGCCCTTCAGGAGAAGAATGGAAGAATCCTTGATCCGGAAGTCCCTGACCGTTGCGCCCCCCTCGACCCCACCATGGATTCCCGATGACCACCGGGTCAGAACATTTCTGAAGTTGTCACGCCCCCCCTGGTTGACGGCGGTGATCCTGACACCCGAAAAAGACAGGTCCCTGATATCGTAGACCCGGTTCAGCAGGGAAAAAAGCCGGAAATGGCCCGATACTTTCCGGATCCTCACCAGCGGCGTCATAGGGCCTTGTCCATTGGAGGAACCGGAAAGCGGAAAGGAGATCGTCGCCCCACGAACCTCAAGCGTCCTGGAAAAAATCCCCACTTTCAGCGAACGAATCGAAAGCGACCCATGGAAGGTTCGGGCAACAGACCTCCCGAGGTCCCTGGAAAGAGCACTTTCAAGGACATGGCCAATGAAAAAGATGCCACCAAAAAACAATACAAGCCCCAAAAGCGTCCAGAACAGCGCTTTTCGGGAAAAACGTCCTGACAGGCCATCTCTTTCGATGAAAGGATCCTTCACTTTCTATCGCTATCAGGGAAGCTTGCGCTTCCCCCTTGTCTTCCAGGTTTTAAAACCGGACAAACCATTTCAGGACAGTTTCGGACCCTTATCCCTCTGCCGGACAAAAAACATCCTTGTCTGGTAGAGCATATCCTTGATGTAGTCCCTATCTTCAACAGGAAGGGAATCGCCTGATTCCTTCAGGAAAAGGTCCATCAGGTCGATATAGAACTGGGCCGCCTGCGGCTCGGGATTGCGGACCTGCTGGCCTGTTCGGGGATCGACGCCAAGAGCATTGATCGCAAGGGCTCCGAGAAGGGCGGGGATGTGTCCCAGACGAGGCTCCTCCTCGGCAGGAAGATCCCCTCTGTCGGAAAGGGCCGAGATCGGAAGCTTATCCCGAAATGCCTCCTGGAACATCTCCATCAGACTGAGCATGAATCGGGCCTCCCGAACGCTGAACCCCGCGTCCGGCACGCCTGTTTCCGGGTCGATGCCCAGATGGGAAAGGGCCATCCCGGCCAGAAAAGAAAGGATATGCTCAAGTTTGGGAGCTCGCGGGGCTTTTGTCTGGCCATCCTCTCCTGCATGGTCATGCATCCCTCCATGGCTTTCCGGCTCTTCCCCGGCCGTGGCTTTTTCGGTTGTGGAGACAACCTCTTCCGGAGCGTCCATATCAAATCTGGGCCTTCTGTCGTTAACAATGATTTCCTCTTCCTGACTTTTCCGGTCTTCTGCCATGAATTCCTCCCTCAATGAATGAAACGGCTTTGACGGGCCAGCTTCCGGCCCAGTGTTTTTTCGAGTCTAGCATATCCCGGACATACGATCGAACCGTGTTCCTGGCCGGTCAACCTGCACTCCGTCCTTCTTCCGAAGGGAGAATGAGGCAGGCATCTCCATAGCTCAAAAACGAGAGCCCACGGGAAAGGGCCTCCCTGTAGAGAACCCTCCATCTGTCCTCTCCCCCAAGAAAAGCATCAAGAAGAACAAGAAGGGTCGAACGGGGCTGATGAAAGTTCGTAAGCAGGCCGTCAACGTGCACAAAAAAATGTCCAGGGCGAATAAACAGGTCCGTATCCCCGGAAGTTTTACCGGATCTGGCCATGCTTTCAAGCGTCCGGACCACCGTCGTTCCAACCGCAATGATTCGTCCACCCCTTTTTTTGGTTTTTTCCATCAGGTCGACAGTCGTCTCCGGGACGGAGAACCACTCTTCGTGCATTTGATGTTCCCCCAGAAAACTTGCGGAAAGGGGGCGAAACGTTCCCATGCCGACATGAAGGGTCACAAACGCCTTCTCCACCCCTTTACGGTCAAGTCGTTCCAGGATCTCCCCCGAAAGATGGAGACCCGCGGTCGGAGCGGCCACCGAACCCGGAGTCCGGGAAAAAACCGTCTGATAGCGCTCCCGGTCAGCCTTGTCAGCCTTCCGGTATTTCTGGATGTAGGGAGGAAGCGGCATCTCGCCCGACCTTTCAAGCCATGCAATGATATCAAGCCCCTGTGGAAGGAGTCCCTCATAACAGTCTTTCCCGTCAAGCCGCCGGATTCCGGAGAGAGTCATTCCCCCGGGAAATTCGATCTCCGTGGATGTTTTTCCCGGGTTCCTTGCCAGAAAAAGGACTTTTGAGTCCGAAGCTGATCCGAATGACAAGAACAGAACCTCAATGGCCCGACCGGAAGACGTTTGACCGTAAACCCTTGCCGGAATGACCCGGGTGTCGTTTAAAACAATCAGGTCTCCCGGAAGAAGATAGTCCGGAAGGGAGGAGACATGGTCCAGAACGAGCTCTTGCCTTGAATTCAGCCGCCTGGGAACAACCATCATCCTTGAACCATCCCGGTTTTCCGGAGGAGAAAGCCGGATTGCAGACTGTGGCAGCTCATAATCATAGGAAGAAGACGCGATGTCCTCTTTTTCTTCAGCGGATCCCCCGGAAGGAGAAGACGGTGCAGTCATTGTCGATCAACCCTTTCAACAGATTGCCGGAGCAAGCGTCCGGAAACAGTCAGGCGTCAAAGCTCATGGAATGGAAAGATGCCCCCCCATTCCAAAGTTTTTCATCAGGGACTTGATGTCCGGAAAACGGGAACAGTTGGCGGGTGCAATGAAGAGGGAAGGAGAGGGGTCAGACAGATCGATGTTTTTGTAATGGAGCGTGTAGACATTTCCGTTGGCCATGGTCACCACCTCCCTCAGAGGGACATTCTCGAGATCCGTCGCGTTCCAGAACTTGATTGTCCGGGGGGTATCGGGGTTCGGTGAATGATAGGCCAGGAGACTGACAACCACCGGATGGCCATCAAGCGTTTCATGGCCCACAACCGTCAGGACTCCACTTTTTTCTGCCCGCGCTGCAAAAGCCTGGATCTGGGCCTCTGTTTGGGGCGGAACGTTCTTTTTCATGCACAGATGCCGCTCTGGCAAGACCATCGTCATTGTTCCCGATCCGGGAAGAATGATCTCGTATGTATCTCCTGCCAGCGAACCGGGCAACTGCGGTTCAAGACGGACCTTCATATGGGACAGGTAGAACCGTGAAGTCACCGTCCTGCCATCAAACGAGCTTTCAATCGTCGCCGAAAAATGATCCGGGCCCAGAAGAGGGGCCGTCTGGGCCAGACAAAAGCCCGGAAAAACGATCAAAAAGCCGATCCCGTGAAAGATCTTTTTCAGCCACTGCATCATGAACGTCTCCGATCGGTGAGATTGGAAAATCCCGGGAAAAACCAGTGTAGCACAGGGGATCATGGCTCAAAAGAATGTTCTCGGGCAAATGTTCAATGTTGGCTCAGGGTCCAGATTTTCCCCCATCGTTGCTCAACCCCCAGGGCAAACTGCTTCATCCAGGACGACTCGAACTGATTGGGATAAGCTCCGTAAATGGCAATGGCGGCCACTGGTTTTTTGGAATCATCCCTGACCAGAAGAACCATCGCCGAATTGATTCCCAGCCTGGTGACCACATCAAGCCAGGGAGCAAGGGTCGGATCAAGATGAAAAGAAGGAGCCGTTTGAAAATGGAGAGAGCGCCATGTCCTGGATAAAAGGCCTTGACCACGGGGAGAAGCAGGATCTATGACCGGCTCAAGCGACTGTGTCCGCAATACAAATGAACCGACCTCTCCGACTGCTCCACCATTTTCCTCAATCACGAATACACCACGACTGTCAGGTTTGACCAACAAAACAGCCTGAACACCAGGCAAGCGCCCAAGTTCCCTCACTTCAATGGCGCGTGCCTCCGTCCACATTATTCCCTTCGGGGGAAGAGGCAAGGACAGGATCCTCTGGTAGTGGTCCATCGTGGTCACCTCGGAACGAAGCTGGGACTCGACATCTTCATGGAGGCGCCATTCTGCTGCCACCAAAATGTACGTACGATCCATCAAAACCAGTATTTCCTGATCCAGATAGTCCTTAAGATATCTCACATAAAAAGATTTTCCCTTGAGCAGAAGAGTGTTCCCGACACCCACGAGACAGTGGATGCGCCCAATTTCCGTTGCACGGGCAAGAATGGCCTCCCTGGTCGTTTCAGGGTCCAGAAGAAACTTGAGATGTTCAACCTGGCGAAGCCTGAGACGCATCATTTCTTCCGGGGACAGGCTTGAAAAGATGACAGCGGGCTCAGATTCCAGAGCCAGCTTGTCAAAAAAACTCCCGACCACCTTTTCTATGACGACGGCAATCTCTCGCTGATATCCTCCCAAAAGAACCTTTACCACCGAACCATAGGGATCGGAGGACTTGAGCTGTTCAGGAGAACCGGCCATGTGGGAAGACTGGTCAGTTCTTTGCCACCATACTGTTCGATTATCTTTTTCTTTTTTTAACTTGTACATCGCGATATCAGCCTGACGGACCAGAGCATCTCCTTCCGTTGCATCAAGGGGGTAAAAAGCCAGCCCCAAACTCATTCCGACAAATGCCTGTTGCCCGTTTGAAACGATAAATGGAGCCTCGACCACCTCGTGAAGACGATGCAGAAAGGGTTCAATCTGCCCGGGAACCAACTCCTCCAGAAGATCCTCGACGACAATGATGAACTCGTCTCCGCCAAGACGCACAAGAAAATCATTTTCCCTGAGCCTTGCCTCAAGTCTCGCCACCAGATCGATGAGAAGCCTGTCTCCGGCAGAATGTCCAAAACGGTCATTGACTGCCTTGAAATCATCAAGATCCAGGAGTCCCAGCGCGACGACCGTTCCATTTCGGCGGGATCTGGCCATTGCCATCGCCAGATGCTGATCAAGCGCCCTCCGGTTGGGCAATCCGGTCAAAGGATCGTGGAGAGACTGGAATTCGAGCTGCTCCTTTAGTGCAACCATATCCGAGATGTCCCGCTGAACCCCGACGAAACCGGTGATGGTGCCGGACGCATCGTGCATCGGATTGATTGTGAGAAGGTTCCAGAATTTTGACCCGTCTTTCTGGAGATTGAGGATCTGGCCGTGAAAAACCGTTCCGTTCTTTAATGACTGTCGAATGTCTTCCACCGTTTCGGAATCCGTCTCCGGAGACTGGAGAATTTTCAGATTCTTTCCCGCAATTTCATCCGGCGCATACCCCGTGACCGTGGTAAACGCCTTGTTGACCCATGTCACCAGATGGGAAGAATCGGTAATCGCCACCCCGTCCTCGATGGAGGAGAGGGCATTCGAGAGAAGCCATCGGGATTTCTGGTCATCGATCCGGTCAAGCCCCCGGGAAATATCAAGCGCCAGCTCAAGAAACAAGGACTTCAGATCGTCTTCGTCAAAAAAACCCTCTGCCCGGTGATAGACAGCGAGAAATCCCCAGATTTTCCCTTTTCGGAAAATGGAAAGGGCCGCAGCCGAATTCATTCCAAAATTCCGGGCTTCCTCAACCCACGGGGAATGAGATTCCTTGCGCAAACCACTAAAAACAGCCCTGCCTTCCCTAAGAGCTTGTCCTGCAGGGCCCAGACCACATGGATCATCCGGAGATACGGCCATTTTTTCAAGATATCCGGATTCCCCCGATGAGGCCAGGAATGAGAACGCACCCGAATCATCGGCGCGACCGATCCAGGCAAGCTCCATGTGCCCCAGCTGAACCACAAGGTCACAGATCGACCGGATCAGGCTGAGCTCCTCCTGGGCTTCTGCAACCGCCATGTTGACCTGTGCGAGCATCTTGTTGAGGCCCAACAGCAGCTTGATCTTTTCCGTGCGGTGGTGTTTTTCGGTGACATCCTCGATGGTCCATACCGCTTTTTTTTCCGGGGTCATGCTTACGAGACTTGCCGACACATCGCACAAAAGAATCGTCCCGTCCTTTTTCACAAGCCGGACACCGGTGATGCCGACGGTTCCTTTTTTATCGATTTCACTGTGGATTTTACCGATTCGAAAATACTCTTCCTCATCCGGATATAGAACATGCGTGGATTGACCAAGAAGCTCTTCCGGGTTGTCATAGCCCAGAAGCTCAAGGAGGCGGAAGTTGACAAAAGACAACCTCCGCCCCTGGGTCATGGCAATTCCCACGACGGTATTGTCCAGAAGTGCCTGGTGGACAGCAAACAGCTCTCTCTCCCTGACCCTGGCATCAAGCCGGTCAAGACCACGGGAGATATCCCTGGCAAGCTCTTCCAGGAGCGTTTTCATCTCCGTGTTGAGAAAGTCCATATCCTTATGGTAGACGACCAGAACGCCCCAGACCTGCCCTCCCCGGTGGATCGGAAGAGAAGCTGTTGTCTGAAAATGAAACAGTGAAGCCCGCTCCCTCCATGGGCCCAGTCGCCTATCCGACTCGAAGTTACCAAAGAAAATGGCCCGGTCTTCCCGGAAAGCCCTCCCCGCCGGACCATTTCCGAAAAGAAGACCGGGGTCTGAAGAGATCTCGATCCCATCGAGATACTCCGTGTCTCCGGAAGATGCCAGGAAGAGGAACTTGCCCGAATCGTCAGGACGGCCAACCCATGCAAGAGACAGGTGGCCAAACTCCACCGACATTTCGCAGATCCTCGAGAGGAGAACTCCCTCATTTTCGACGGTTGAGATCTCCTGATTGACTCTCAGCATCAGGTCATTGATCTCTGAGAGATGGCGGGCCTTGATTTCGGCGGTTTTGTCCCGGGAGGAGCAATAGACAAAAACCCCCATGTCAAGCCGGATCGAAGAGGCCCGGATTTCTACGGGGATCAAGCGGCCGGATTTTGTCCGGTGGACCGTCTCGAAAGTGATGGTCCGCCGGTGGGGGTTCTGGACAAGACTTTCAAATTGCGCACTCACCACCGGATCGTCCCAGACGGCATTCCATCCGGAGACATGCATCCCGTTCATTTCTTCCCGCGAATAACCAAGACTGCTGCAGAAGGTATCGCTCATATCAACCAGAAATCCCTTCTCGTCCAGCACATAAATGCCTTCGAAAGGAAGATTCAGGAGGAGATCTCCCTTTCCCAGGATTTCAGAGCGAAAACGGAATAGTGGATCTGGTGGTTCTTTGTCTTCTTTCGCCATGGAAACGACACCTATCCCTGTCATCCGGGCTGATCCGGAACATAACGCCACACACACTCAACGATTGAGATCCTGAAGAATATATTAACCCAATATCATGTCGCAGAGTCTTTCCTGCAGAAACTCCAGCGGTTCTTGCCCATGTTTTTCGAAGCATACATCGCCATATCGGCCTTCCGGATCATTTCTTCCGCAGACAGGGCATCTTTCGGGAAAAAAGATACGCCGATCGACACAGTCGCCTGAAGACTTCTTCCATCATAGTCCACAGGAACAGAAAGGCGCTTTACAAAACTGTCCAGGAAAGGACCCAGGTCTTTCTGTTCAGAAGACATTTCAAGAAGAACAACAAACTCGTCCCCGCCTATCCTTGCAACAATGTCCGAAGACCGGATATGTGCCAGGATCCGCTCTCCGATGCTCTTTAAAAAGTAATCTCCCGCTCCATGGCCCCAGGTGTCGTTGATCTCCTTGAAGCCATCCATATCAAGGAAGAGGAGCGCCAGCCCATTACCTGAACTCTGACAATGGCCAATCTCGAGATTGATCCGCTCCATAAAGGCCTGACGATTGAGCAAACCGGTGAGATGATCGGTATGGGCCAGTCTCCAGAACTCCTGTTCTTGCTGGATTCTTTGTGTCTGGTCCTTCTGGATGACCACAAAATTCCTGATCTCATCATTGATGAGAATGGGGGTAACCGTCGCCTCTACCATATAGCGGCTTCCGTCCTTTTTTTGATCCTCAAGAAATCCTTCAAACGTTTCTCCGGAAAAGATTTTTTTCCAAAAATTGCTGGCTGACTTGTCTTCACCCGGAGAATCGCGAAGAATAAACGGAACCTGTCCGATCAGATCATCCCTTTCATGTCCGGACATCTGCAAAAAGGCATCGTTAACCCACTGGATCTGGCGATCCGATCCGGTAATCAGAATACCGTTCGCAACCGCTGACATGGCCGTTTCATGGAGACGTCTTTGCTCTTCCTGCTGATAACGCTCATAGACAAGAGAAAATCGTCTGGCGAGTTTTTCGATCCGGGCCAGTGAATCGGCTTCAAGCGCAGCGATTCTTTTGAAAAAAAACGCAATATATCCAATCTCCCTGTTATTTTCTGTCAGGGAAAATCGCCTGAACTCCTGCATCCTGTTCCCGTTCATCCATCCGGCAAGATAAGAAGAACCTGGAAGCAGGAAATCAGGATCCTCCCCAAACCCGGACTCCCTGCTTTTAACATGGATTCCCCACTCCCTGAGCTCTTCTTCAAATACGGGAGAAATAGACGACACAGCTTGAGAAGCAACCCTTCCATCATCGCCGAACAGTCCGATTGCCACGGCTTCCGCATGAAAAATCTCCCGTGCTTTTGCTGCGACAAGAAATGAAAGCATGGGGAAAGGAGTTCCAAGAAGGATCATTTCATCAAGCTGGTTCATAAGCCTGTCGATGAGATCGATCTCCCTGTCCCGGGTAATATCCTTTTGCTGGATTAAAACCCGGTCAGCTTTCCCGGTCCGGTCTTTCAATGGAACAATCATCGTCTCGACCAGAAACCGGTGCCCTCCCCCGGTGGCTCCCTCAAACTCTCCGGTAAAAGGTTCCGACAGCGCGACCGCCTCAATCAGTGAGACTTTTCTCCCCTTAACGGCTGGTTCAGGAAAAATGCCAGCCAGATCAATATCCGGCAATAACTTCCCGTCGCTCCGGATCATTTTAAAAAAGGACTCATTGGCCCATTCAATCCTTCCATCTTTAAAAGCGATGATCTCAATATTTCGGGAAGACTCCATTGCAAGCTTCAGGACCCTGACAAGATCCATTTCTTCATGCCGCATAAACGCGATCCTGATTCTTTCGGCCAGTTCGATCAGGCGCGTTCTCAGACGACCCGAGAGATCGTTGATATTGTGGTCGGCAATCGTAAGGGCCCCCCAGGGAAGCTGTCCCGCATCTCTGGGAACGGGAATGGAAAAAATCGATGCGATGCCAAACGCATTATAAATACTGCCAGGAGGAGAGCTTTCAATCTCATCGCCTGTAACAAACTGGGGCAACCCGCTCCGGATCGCCCGTCCGAAGGAAGACTCTCTTCCGGGAGACCGATCCCAGCGGTTCATTGAAAAAAGTTCCTCCAGAACGGGAGAGTATTTCGGGAATGAGGGATCGAGTCCGACAAAAACAATCCCGCCACTTGGCTCGGGAATCGTGAAGAAAACGATCTGGAAGGAAAACTCGAGAGAAATCTTGCGGACAATGAACTCCAGAAGATCCATGATGGGAAGTCCGCTGAGGATCTTCTGGTCGAGCTCCACCGATATGCGATTTAATATCTCGTCTTCATGTTCAGTGGTAACATCCCGGACATGAAGCATGAGCGCTCCCTTCACGCCGTAAGGGATCCATGCGCCGCTGATGCTCGCCAAAAGATGGGATCCGTCCATCTTGATGTGTCTCTGCTCAAACGAAAAAGACACGTTACGGACATCGATCATCTTGTGAAGGATCTCCCGCGCCGAAGACTCCGTCAGTTCCCACCAGTCAAGGATGGATGTTCCAACAAGAAAAGACTTGTCCGGAAATCCCAGCAACCGGCAAAAAACAGGGTTTACGTCAATAATGTCCAGACTATCCGAATCGAGCAGACATATTCCGTCGGGCGCCAGTTCAAAGAGTACATCCCTGTGAACCCTGCTTCCCGGTTGCTGGGAATCCCGCAGGGCTTTTTCCATTTTCCGGGAAAACAGCTCCAGCCGGGAGAGAAGAGATGGAGTCAAATCCTGACGATCCCTGAAAATGACAGCCATAGTCATGGACTCTTCCTGATTCCCGGCTCTATTTTCCGGATGAGCGATGGCTGCGTAATAGACATTTTCCTGGGGCAGCCCAGAACAGGCGGGAAGATTTCTGGAGCCATAAATGGACGACTTTTCCTCAAACCCGGAAAAAATCACCTCAGGGAAGGGAAAGGTTCCGGAAATTTTTTCAATGACGCGGGCAAGCAGGGATTCGAGGCTTTGTTCCTTTTTCTCATAATGTTCGATCTCCTTCCCGACTTCCTGAAACAGCCCCTGTTGAGCCATCTCCGTGATATCCCGAACCGTCCCCAGCAAAAAGGGGATTTCGCCAAACATCAATCGTTTCATCCGTATCTCTGACAGGAATCGGCTCTTGTCCTTTCGAAGGAGAACTCTGTCCTGGCGCAGAGCCTCTTTTTCAGGCGAAGAATCCGAAGCCACGTCTTCCGGCAAAAAAAGAGGGGTCTTGTCCGATGAGTCAAGATACCCCTCGAACGACTGCCCCAAAATCTCTTCTTTTTCCCGGGATCCCATGAGATGCAAGAATGCAGTGTTTGCTCCCGAAATCACAAAAGGATCTCCCTCTTTCAATTCCACGATGAAAGCGGGGTCGATCAGAAGATCGAGAAGCTGAGGTAGCAGTCTGGTCTGGAACTCTCCCTGGCGAGAGATATCGGGGGACATACTCTTCCTTAAAGTCTACGTTAGAAATCGATCAAGGCACACATTCCTTCATTGTCTCTCCAGCATGGAGGCACAGTGATAGGAGGGGACTCACACCTTTTGCGTGACAGAGGCCGGTCCCCCTCCATCCCCGCAAGATTCCCGGGCCGCAGGGCTTTGGCAGAGACACCGCTCCAGAATATCCATAAAGCTGATTTTTGAATGGCATTCATTATACGCATGAATACTGATTTTGAATATCTCTGTCGAGAAGAAAGGCACGACATTTTCCATTCGGCCAATAACCGTTCCGAGACGGACAAATCATTCCTCAATCAAACAATCCAAAGATCATGACCAACATGCTTCTGCACCTTGTTGAGAAGTTATTGCTTAAATTTATTGTTTAAATGCTCTCCGCAAAAGATTGACAAACATCTATTGATATATATAATGTGTTTCAAACTATAAAATTGATATATTATTTATGATCACCTCGAAACATAAGCGGAATCCCCCAGGGCCGGTCAAGATCAAAAACAGGCATCGAACCAGTCTCGGGAGCGTCTAAAAATACTGTTTTCTTAAAACAGGATACGTACCTTAAAAATCATATTGACGTAATGGCGATTCATCCCGAAAGGAGGCGTTAATTTTTTAAATAAAAATAACTTATTTTTTAATTCCAGGAAGACCCATTTAACATATTCATTCCGTCCGAATACATTGAATGGATCATCCCGACAGTTGGTACACCTGATTTCCGGTGAAACAGCAACCAATTTTGATCGGAGTTCCGATGACTATCAAAACAAAGCTCTACTTGATGTTTGGCATCATCATTTCCATCCTTCTCTTCTCATCTGTGATCACCTTCCGCTCCTTTCAGAAAACCCAAAAAATCATGGCTGAATCGATCGCGCTTCAGGAGACAACCAATATTGCTTCCCGTCTCACACTCCATGTGGAGGCCCTTCAGGGAGCCCTTGAGGTCGCCCTGTATACCAGCGATACCGACTTCCGGAAAAAGCTTCTCAGGAAAACAATGGACCTCGACAGGAAAGACAAAAAACTGATCCGCCTTCTTTCGGATTCAATGGTTGGAGCAGCGGGACAGGTTTATGCCCAACATCTGACCGCCGCTCGCAAAACATTCTATTTTGCCGAAATCCAGATCCGGGCACTTCTTTTCGCCAATCAGTCAAAAGCAGCCCAGACAATCTACGAAGGATCCTTTCATCAATCTTTCAATACCTACAAGTCTTCCGCCCTGGTTATCCAGAGTTACAACGAGCACCTGATCTCCGATCTTGCCAAAAAAGGGAACATAGAGGTTTCCCGCTCTATCAGGCTGTCCATTTTTCTTTCGATCATTCTGATCGGGACAACGCTGTTTCTGGGTGTGGGAATTATCCGGTCCGTTTCGGCAGGCGTGTCGACTGTCAGAATGGAAATGGATAAAATGGCCAAAGGAAATCTTGCCACAACGGAAGGAGGCCAGCTCTCTCATCAGAAGGACGAGTTCGGGCAGATCATCGGTGAAATGCGGCAGGCGGTCACGCAGATGGCCGAACTGATCCGCTCTGTCCATCGCGAAGTCGACGGAATCAATGGGCTTTCAGGCAGTCTTGAAGAAAGCTCTTCTTCCCTGACCAACAGGCTCATCGATCTGAAAAGCGAATTCTCCACCTTTACCGATACAGCAGACCAAATGATCAAAGACGCATCAACCCTCTCCCGAACATTCGGAGAGACAGCCGAGAGCACAAAGCGTGCCCAGGAAACCTCCGAGACATGTGTCTCATCGATACGGGGCGCCTTCGGTTCAGTCTTCCAGGTGACAACCTGCATAACGGATGGTCAGAAAACCATGGAAAGCCTGGTGAGCCGGTCAGAGGAAATCGGGAACATCGTGACGGAAATCCGGATGATTGCCGACCAGACAAACCTTTTGGCGCTCAATGCTGCCATTGAAGCGGCCAGAGCCGGAGAACAGGGCCGGGGATTTGCAGTTGTTGCCGACGAAGTGAGAAAGCTTGCCGAGACCACCAGCCACTCGATCGATACCATTCAGTCCATTGTCCAGACGGTTCAAAAGGACATTGCCACGTTGTCCACCTCCCTCGAACAGTCGGTCATGATCGTCCGTGAGAGTGAAAGGGACTATCAGACAGCCCAGGGAAGCATTGGATTGATCAGCAGCGAAATCTCTTCCATCTCAAAACATGTTCTTGTGGATTTAAAGTCCAGCGTGGAAAGTCAGCTCAAAGCCATCAAGGAGGCCCAAAACCTTCTTGTCCGCTCCATGCAGGGGTTCGATGCGATGGAAAAAGTCTCCGGCAAAATGGGCGAGCATGTTCAGAGCGTCCGGGGAAATTCTGAGAGTCTCAAAAATGCGGTTGTAAGGTTTACGGTCTAGATGAACGCCAATCCAATCCTAAAATCGGTGATTTTGTGTCAGGAGAGGTTATGAGCACGGGAAGTATTCCTGACGTAGCCTTTCTGGGGCGTCAGGCCATCCTCGATCGCAAAAATGATATTTTTGCGTATGAACTTCTGTTCCGGACCGCCGGCAAAACAGAAGCCTCCATCACGAACAATTCCCGCGCCACAGCCCAGGTCATAGCCAATACCCTGACAGGACTGGGGGTAGAACGGGTTTTGGGAGGAGTTCCGGGATTTATCAACATCGGGGAAGATTTCCTGATGAGCGACCTCATCTTTCTCCTTTCCCCCGACCATTTCATCCTTGAAATACTTGAGACGGTGCCCGTGACAGAAGAGGTGATCAAACGGTGCCAGGAACTCAAGATGAAGGGCTATCGCCTTGCACTGGACGATTATGCCGGGGATTTGCTGACATGGGAACCACTGATAACGCTTATGGATTTCATCAAGGTCGATTTCCAGAAAGTTTCGCTCCCTGACATCGAACTGCTTGCCCGATCCCTTTTACAGAAAAAAATTTCGCTGGTCGCTGAAAAGGTGGAAGACCATGAACAGCATGGACTCGCCATGGATCTGGGCTTTTCCTTTTTTCAGGGTTTTTTCTTTTCCCGTCCGGTTATTCTCGAATACCGCAAAAAGGATCCTCTTTATCCTGCCCTGCTTAAAATCCTGTCCATTATTCTTGCCGACGGCGAAATCAGTGAAGTCCATGATGCGATCAAGCCCCATATAGAACTGTCGATTTCCCTGATCAAGATCGCGAACATTGCCGGAAGAGGTGCAACGGGAAAGATCACCGGGCTCCGACAAGCCATTATTTCTCTGGGACAGACTCATATAAAACGATGGATCGAGCTTCTTCTTTTTTCACGGTCTTCTTCAGAAAATCTCTATGCCCGGACTGTTTTCCAGATTGCCATTACCCGGGCAAGGTTCATGGAAATCATTTCTGAAGAGTCGATCCACAGGGAAAAAACAGACTCCGACCAGGCCTTCATGACCGGCATGCTTTCCTTTTCCGAAAGTCTGATGGGGAGTCCGGCCGAAGAGCTTCTGCAAGACCTCCCGCCGATGAATGATTTACGGGAGGCCCTGAAAAATGGCACCGGCTTCCTGGGAACGCTCCTTGCCCTTTCCCGCTCTCTTGAACATTCGGACCAAAAAGAATTGGAAAATCTTTTGTCGTTGATCCCCCTGCCGGAGGAGGTCATTGCCATTGCCCTGAGCGAAGCAATGTTCTGGGCGGATGATATTGTCAGGACATTCTCTCTGCTGGAACATTGATCAGATACGCAAACAAAACTCGCCCTCCAAGGCGGAATCTTGCTGTTCGATATATACCGGATATTCATTCCTCCGGGACAGACCGCCCGAAACGCCTTTCAGCGGGTCAACTCCATACCAGGCAGCGGGCACTCAAGTTCGGGTCAGGAAACAGACTGGCAAAGAGAAAGGGTCTTCCTGGTTCACCTTTTCCGGAGGAGCTCCAGATCAGGAGCGACTGAGCGCGCCTTGTATCTCTGCCCTGAACGGCAAAGATTGACGGCGATTTTTAGGTTAAAAAACGAAAATCTCCAGAATGAACTTCTACTTCCTCTCATCAATAACGGTTCGGTCTCTTCCTGACCCCTTTGCCAGATACAAAGCCGAATCGGCTCTCTTGTACAATGAATCCCATGAAGTGTCTCCCAACACCGGAAATGCACCTCCAATGCTGACAGTCAATGCCTTGTTGGAAATCTCCTCTATGGGAGTTGTCCTGAATGCCTGATTGATCCGTTCGCCAAACCGTTGAAGACTTGATGGCTGATCAATCCCCCTGGACAAAACAGCAAACTCCTCACCGCCGATGCGAAACAGCAGCTCCACATCCGTCCTGCAATTTTTCATCATTATAGTCGAAAAATGGCTCAGGACCCTGTCTCCAATATCGTGGCCATACTGGTCGTTGATGAACTTAAAATGATCTATATCGATGATCAGCAATGCGTATCTGGAAACAACCTCCCAGGACTGGCAGTAGATCTCCTGCATCCGCCGGGAAAAATATCTCCGGTTATACGCATGGGTGAGCGGGTCTGTAATCGTTTCCTGTTCAAGGATTTGATTGACTTTTTCAAGCTCCCGCAACGTGCTTGTTCTTTCTTTTTCCAAAAAATACCTGTTGAGCTCAGACTGCACCTTGTAGGAAAAAAGCTCCACCAACTCAACTTTCCCCTTTTTTGTGGTCT
>JAKBTA010000060.1 GCA_021844645.1 Nitrospirota bacterium | reverse complement strand
AACACGTTCCACAGAAGGAACGGTAGCCCGGAAAGAGCCAGAAGACCACCAAAGTACCAGCTCGATGCGTTGGCCGAATCCCCAAACCAGTTCCAGAAATTGTCCATAAATCCCAAACGGCCCTCCCGAGCGGACCCTTCCGACAGCCCAGAGGAGCCTTTGGATGGCGGGAGTGTCAAGATGATCCTCCTGCCGTCAGTCTCTCTATTGATTGCAATCTAGTAGCCACAGTGATAGTTTAAGGGAGAATCAGTGCGAAGGAAAGGACCCATGTCAGGACAAGAAGAATACAATCGCCTCTCCCATATGAGTGTCTTTCTGGTCTACGGCCTTCTGGTCGTCATGGCCGGGGGAATTCTTGTTATTTTTTTCCAATGGATCTACCAGCGATTCATTCGAAAAGAGCCTCCTCCCGTATATACCGAAAAACCTCGCCTTTTCAAAAAGGATTGATCCTTCCGGGAAGGATTCTTTTTCCATCTTGTGGATAAAACCCGGATCCAGAACTCCCGGCACAGCCATGATCAAAGAGGGAATTCTCGTTTTTCCTTTTGGCCGCTGTGAATATCCATGCCCACCTGTTTAGGAGGTTTCGTTGGCCCTGCCACCGCTCATAGCGATATTGGGACGCCCCAATGTCGGAAAGTCCACTCTGTTCAACCGACTTCTGGGAAACCGGGAAGCCATTGTCGAAGACCGTCCCGGAGTGACCCGCGACCGTCATTACGGACGAGGCACACACGGCCGATATCACTTTCGCCTTGTTGACACTGGTGGAATCGTCTTCCGCGATGACCATCCCCTTGGTGCAGCTATCCAGAAACAGGCCCTTTTCGCGCTGGAAGAAGCCGATGCCCTGATCTACACAATGGACGGCATTGAAGGCTACAACCCCATCGATCAGGATGTCATCGATTTTGTAAGAGCCAGCGGGAAACCTGCGGTTTTTGTCGTGAACAAAATCGACGGAGTCAACGCAGAAGCCAGGCTGATGGATTTTTACCAGCATGGAGTCTCCCCGCTCATCGGGATCTCTGCAGCCCATGGACGCAACATCAATGAAGTCCTGACCCCTTTCATCCCCCTCATGACGGAAGAAGCGGAAGAAACCCTCGATGTTCCCATCCGCTTCACGGAAGAAGAGGGAGAAGATGCCAGAAAATGGATCGCCAGACGGCAGCTGGCTCCTGCCAGAGTTGCAATCGTCGGGCGACCAAATGTTGGAAAATCCACACTGGTCAACCGCATCCTGGGTTCGGAGCGACTCGTCACCAGCCCTATCCCCGGAACAACCAGAGATGCAATCGACACGCTTGTCCACTGGGGAGAAAAGGATTATCACCTGATCGATACCGCAGGACTCAGAAAAAGGGGCAAGGTTGCAGAAGCATCGGAGCTTTATGCCCAGATCAGGACCGAACAGGCCATCATCAACTCCGAAATATCGATCGTGCTCCTGTCTGCGGAAGACGGGCTCACGGATGGAGATCTCAGGATCATCAGGGAGGTCATCGACAAGCGCCGCGGGCTGATCCTCGCATGGAACAAGTGGGATCTCCTGAAAGGTGGGCAAACGGAAGGAAAAGCCAAGGGATTTGCGGAGATTCGGGAAAAATACCCTTTTCTCGCATTTGCACCCATGTCTTCCTGCTCCGGGCTGACAGGGCTTCATATCCAAAAGCTTTTTACCCAAATTGACCTGGTCCGGAAGTGGTACTATGAGCGGATTCCCACCGCCAAACTGAATGCGATTATTGGTCCATTGATGGCGATGACACCCCCTCCGAGACTGAAAAACTACCCTGTCAGGGTTTTCTACACGACCCAGATTCAGGTGGCCCCTTCAGTCTTTGTCATGTTTGCAAACCGGCCGGAAGGGATCTCCATGCAATATCGCCAGTTCATCTCGCGAAAAATCCGGGAAACCTATCCGTTTACCGGAGTCCCCTTCTCCATCCGGGTCCAATCCAAAAATGAGGGACGCGACGAAGAAAATTGACAGACAAAACTCTGAAAAACCCGTCCTGACAGTCCATAAGGTTTCCAATCAAAAAGGGGCCACCCCCATTCGGAGGTGGCCCCTTTCCCATCATGGCCCTATCACAATCAATAGTTGCCTATTTTTTCTCGCGCATGGATTTTTCAACTTCAAGAATCTTGAGGGTCGTTTTGATCACAGTGTCCGGATTGAGTGACATCGACTCAATTCCCATGCGAACCAG
The DNA here is from genome assembly GCA_021844645.1 of Nitrospirota bacterium. The sequence continues at coordinate 6,181 of JAKBTA010000060.1, read as the reverse complement.
GGCTTCCGCTACCTCAGGATAATCACTTGGTGCCTGTCCGCAGATTCCGGAGTGGACCTTGTTCCGTTTGGTTCCCTCAACAGCGAGGCGAATCAGCTCCAAAACACCAGGATCCCTCTCGTCAAAGGACTCTGCCAGGATTTCAGAATCCCGGTCCACACCCAGCGTCAACTGAGTCAGATCATTCGATCCGATGGAGAATCCGTCAAAATGCTTTGCAAAAGCATCGATCTGAATGATGTTATTGGGGATTTCGCACATGACATAAACCTCGAGACCATTTTCTCCCCGTACAAGGCCATTTTCCCGAAGAACTTCAATGACCCCCTCGGCTTCCTTGACGGTACGGCAAAACGGGATCATGATCCGGACATTGGTAAGTCCCATTTCATTTCGAACCCTTTTGATGGCCTGACATTCGAGTGCAAAACCTTCACGATAGCGCGGGCTCACATAGCGTGAAGCGCCACGAAAACCCAGCATCGGATTTTCTTCATGAGGCTCAAAGTAGGTTCCCCCAATCAGGCTTGCATATTCATTCGACTTGAAATCGCTCATCCGGACAGTGACCGGTTTCGGATAAAATGCTGCGCCAATGGTTCCGATTCCAAACGCCAGCTTTTCTACAAAATATTCTTTCTTGTCAGGATATCCGAGAGTCAGACTGTCAATTTGGGCGATCACCTTCTGATCCGTAACCTTTTCAGGATGGACCAGAGCCATGGGGTGAATCTTGATGAAACCGTTGACGATAAATTCCATTCTGGCGAGACCGACACCATCATTCGGAATAAAGGAATGTCCGAAAGCCTGGTCCGGATCACCAAGATTCATCATGATCTTCGTTTTCGGGCGCTCCAGATTATCGAGCTTTGTCCTGTCGACATGAAACTTCAATATCCCCTCGAGAACCATTCCCGTATCACCCTGGGCGCAAGAGACAGTGACCTCCTGGCCACTTTCCAGATGATCGGTCGCCCCCTCTGCACCGACAACAGCGGGGATGCCAAGCTCCCGGCTAACGATTGCGGCATGGCAAGTCCTGCCACCGCGGTTGGTGATGATGGCCGCAGCCGTTTTCATGACCGGCTCCCAGTCCGGAGTCGTCGTTTCTGCAACCAAAACCTCTCCAGGCTTGAAATCCCTGATCTGGGCAAGATCGCGGATGACATGAACCTTGCCGGCAGCGATGCGCTGTCCAACGGACTTTCCTCGAACCAGGACCTTGCTCTTCTCATCAAGGGTGAAGGCCTCGAGGTAATCTCCTTTTTTCTTCTGGGACTCAACTGTCTCAGGTCTTGCCTGGACAAGAAATATCTCACCTGACACACCGTCCTTCGCCCATTCCATATCCATCGGACGATGTTCGCCAGCATGCTTAGAGTAGTGATCCTCAACCTTGACCGCATAGTCGGCAAGGACCAGGATCTCTTCGTTCGTCAGACAGAATTTTCGGGCATCCTCTCCCGAAACCCTCTCGTTATGAACCGTATCCTTCGTAACACCTTCGGAATAAACCATGCGGAACTGCTTCTGGCCAAGGTTCTTCCGAATGATTGCCTTTTTCCCCTGCTTGAAGGTTTCCTTGAAAACATAAAACTCATCGGGATCCACATTTCCCTGGACAACATTCTCACCGAGTCCGTAGGCCCCTGTGATAAAGACAACATCCCGGAAACCTGTCTCGGTATCGATGGAAAACATGACGCCGGATGAAGCCTTGTCTGAACGAACCATTTTCATCACACAAATGGAAAGGCCCACATCAAAATGGGTAAAGCCCTTGTCCACGCGATAAGAAATCGCCCTGTCGGTAAAAAGGGAGGCAAAACACTTGAGACAAGCTTCCCGAAGCTGCTGAAGACCCCGGATATTCAGGTAGGTATCCTGCTGTCCGGCAAAGGAAGCGGTGGGAAGATCCTCCGCTGTCGCCGAGCTTCGAACCGCGACATCGGGATTTTCCCCATATTCCTTGGCCAGCTTTTCATAGGCGAGAACAATCTCCGACCAAAGGTCTTCGGGAATGACGGCTCCAAGGATCAGATCGCGGGCCTTCTTTCCACGGCGGGCGAGATCATCCATATTGTCCCGGTCAAGTCCGGTCAGTGTCTCCTTGAGCTTGGCAAGGATTCCGGCAGCTTCCAGAATATGCCAGTAGGCATCTGCCGTAATGGCAAACCCGTTCGGAACCTTGACGCCTGCGGGCACCAGTTCCTGATAGGCTTCTCCCAAAGAGGCATTTTTGCCACCAACCGATGGAAGATCTGTCAGTCTTATCTCATTAAAAAACTTAATGTATTTCATGCGCCATATCTCCCTTGCCGAGCAAAAAAATCACCCCGGCCCTTCGTACGAGTTCACCAAAAATCCTGCACACACACTCTCAAAGATAGGGAATTTTGCCAAAATAATCAAGGAAGCCGCCATGTTATTCGCAGCATTTTGATGGCTCCATACCAGCCGAAACAAAGCTACTTCCCCGGGGAATGCTGTCGAACTTTCCGCTTGTAAGTGGTACTTGAAAGACCAGTCAACTCGCTTCCCAACCGGACATTGCCACCGGACTTCCTGATCGCATCCTGAATGTACCCCCGCTCAAACCCTTCAAGCGCAACGCCAAAAAGCGGAAAAACATCCTCTTCCTCTGCCGAGACACCAAAATGGTGCCATTCAATAGGTCCAGCGCCACAAAAAAGGGCTGCACGCTCGGTTTTTCTGGAAAGCTCACGAATATTCCCTTTCCATTCATGGGACTCAATACGGTCAAGGAGAGTTCTGGAATAAGAAGGGGGAGACTTTTTGAACCGATCGGAATATTGAGCCAGAAAATATTGAAACAGGGGAACAATATCCTCCCGGCGCTCTCTCAATGGAGGAAGGATCACCCTGAACGTCGAAAGCCGAAAAAACAGATCCTCCCTCAAATCCCCGGCCTCCTTCAAATCACTCAGGGAATCATTGCTCGCAACAACAACTCTGGCGGATGTCTTCTTCGTTTCAAGACCACCCACAGAAAGATAGGTTGACGTTTCAAGAACACGAAGAAGTTTTGGCTGATGCTCGGGAAGCATTGCATTAAACTCGTCGAGGAAAAGGGTTCCGCCATTGGCGGCCGCAAACAGGCCTTCCTTGGCCATATCAGCGCCCGTAAAGGCTCCACGGACATGGCCAAAAAAAATTTCTTCAAAAAGCCCCTGGGGGATTCCTCCCATATTCACGGGAACCAGATTCCCGCGATTCCTGGGAGAAAGCTCATGAAGGCACTGAACAAAAAGCTCCTTTCCTGTTCCCGTCTCTCCCTCAACCACGACCGGTATGTCATGCGGAGCCAGAAGACGCATCTGCTCAATAACTCGGGAAAAAACCGGAGATCTGGTCTTTAAGAACATTCTCAGAAAACCACTTTCGACATTCACTTCTTTTCCTTTTCCTGATTATCCAAAACAAACAAGAGTCCCAATTGGGGGAACGATTTGCCGGATCTTATTCTGTCCTCACAGAAGAAAAAAGACGGCAAAAGGTGGCTTGAGACTTTGTCTCCGTGCAATATCAGAAAATGGAACGATCCGACATCATTCTTTCCTTGGAAGGGATCTGACTCTATCGATTGAATAATTTTTCATCTATATCGATGGATCCTCGATTTGTTGACATGTTTACATTAATGTAACTATCGAGTATCATTAAAAAAGGTAAGTCCTTAAAAAATATCCTATTTAAAAAATGGCATGGATGTTGCTTTACATGAGATGAAACGATGACTGGGAGTCTGCTCCTTATGAACCATCAGGACAAACGAGGCTGAGATGAAAAACGACAGATCAAATATGAAGAGACAATCCAATCAAGCCAGTTTTGGCCAATATGCTTCAGATACAGGATTTTTCAGGACGATCCTTGCCGGTGCGGTCTTTCTTTCCATCCTCTGGGAAGGAAATAACGCACAGTCCGCGGAAGCGGCGGAACAGCGTGCCGCGGGCCACACGGAATATGCCCTGTCCAAAAACAGCCCTGAAAATATTACCGGAGTGATTGTTGAGATGAAAACCGGAAAATCCGGCATCACAAACATGGAGATACGATCTTCCCAGGACGGACTGGCCAATCACCCCGGATGCATTCACTCCTCGGAAGGGAAAATGGTTGATGTCGTGGTGGACCCATCGGTCGTCTATCATCCTGAACAGGGCGTTATGGTCATCATGGAAAAACAGCTCTCGCCCGATGTGACAAAGCTCTCCCCGGGGGAGTGTGTCAGCATCTCCGGTGACAAGCTTCGACAGATCGCCCCATCCGGGGATGAAGATCGGATCGAGATCTCCTCACCGGCCAAGAAACTCAGCCGGATAGAGCGAATGGAAGCGCTGAAGATCCGTATAGAACCTATACTGACCGCAGGGAAATCGTCCCGCCCGGCTGGACAAATCCAGCCGACACGCCTGCCAAGCACTGCCTTCAATGTCAGGCAGCCCGCCTAGAAGTCCCCCCCCCCACATGGAGTTCCGGCGGCATCAATGTGAAAACCGCCGGACATCCCCTCCCGAATCCCTTCCTGGCAAGAGATCCGGTCACAATCTGGAAACTTCCGTTTCTGAACACTCTTCCTGATAAATATCATCAACATGTTCAAAGTTCTCTGCCAGAACCATCTCATCCCATCTGAGAATCTCGAATCGTCCGTCTTCATGCTCGCAAAGAGCTGAGCAGCTCTCCATCCAGTCTCCGTCATTCATGTAAGAAATCCCGTCAATCTGACGGATGCTTGCATGATGGATGTGTCCGCAGATCACTCCATGAGCCTCGTTTTTCCTCACAGACCTTGCAACAATTTCCTCAAAGTCGCTGATAAAGGAAACGGCTGTTTTCATCGACCGTTTGACATACCCGGCCAAAGACCATCTGGAATGGATCCCCAACAATCGAACAATGCGAAAAAGAATTCGATTCGCCCCCAAAAGAAGGGAGTACCCCCGATCTCCTAGTTTGGCAAGCCATGGCGCATATTGCATGCAGGAATCAAACTGGTCCCCGTGCAGCACCAGAAAGATCTTCCCGTCCGCGGCAACATGGACGGCTTCCCTGGAGAGGCTGATGGGACCAAAACCAGCATGTCCAGAGTTCAGTATCGAGACCATCCAGTCCGCCATGGGATCATGGTTCCCCTGAATATAAAAGACCTTTGTTCCTGAACGGGATTTTCGCAGGATCTTCTGAATAACAGTATTGTGTGTTTCTGGCCAGAACCAGCTTCGCCTGAGACTCCAAAAATCAATAATGTCCCCAACAAGGTACAGGTACTCCGAATCCGTGCATCGAAGGAAGTCCAGCAGTTTGTTGGCCTGGCACCCCTTCGTCCCCAAGTGAATATCAGAGATCCAGATTGATCGATATCGCGCCATCAGATCCTCCCGATACAGTCAGAACCATTTTGAAAATGCCATTCGTCCAAATTTGGAAATCTTTCCAGAGAGAGACCTCCCATCTTCTTTTCTCCTGGTTTTTTTATGAAGGGAGCAAAGAACTTCCTGGCAAACAATACTGGAGGCGTCCGAGCGCCCGCGCTCCTTTGCCCTTTCCTGCAGGGAAAAGAAGATTTTCCGATCCATTATCAAAGACTCCAAAAGAGAGGAGGCTTCATGAAGATTCGAAAGGGATCTGGCAACTCCCCATGCTTCGAGAACATCCCTATTGTCTTCCTCCTGGCCAGGAATCGGAGCAAAAAGAAGCATTGGCCTACCCATGGCAAGGCATTCAGCCGTAGTCAGTCCGCCTGGCTTGGTCGCGACAAGATCTGCCTTTTCCATAAACTGGCTCATCTTTTTCGTATACCCCCTGACAACAATAGGAAATGGGAAATCCCCTCTCTTTAAAAAGAGCCGTCGAAAAAGGGCACGGTTGCTACCGGTCACAACCGTGACAGAGACGGGATGCAGGCTTTTGGACAATTCCACTAGAAGTTTTTCAATGGGAGCAACCCCCGCCCCACCGCCCACCACAAGGAGATTCAATAGATTCTCCGGATATCGATCCAAGATCCTGTCCGTAGCCTCTCCATGGAACATGGGGTGAACGGGGATCCCCGACACACAGACCTTCTCACCTTGAACGCCCAACTCGTTCAGTCTGTTGAGCGATTCCCGGGAAGCGACAAAATACCGATCAACCCCAGGTGCAACCCAAA